>CAZPYZ010000090.1:10337-11010 GCA_964590215.1 uncultured Dehalococcoidia bacterium
CGGCTGCGGCTGAAGACGACGCATCGCGGCCGCGGGACGGAAGGAGCCGAAGGACGACAGGACCCCCAGGCAGGGCCCCTATCCCGGTCGCGAAGCCTGCCCTTTACTGTCCGTTATCCTCCTCGGCCGCGGTGTGCCCGACGGTTGACCGACGCCTCGGTGAGTTGAAGCCGCCTCGCGGTCCCAGGCTGTCATAGATCCGCGTCGGCGCGATCTTGACCAGCACACGCTGACCGAGGGCGTGCATGGCGTAGGGACGGTTAGCATAGCGCCAGCTCAGCGCCTCGACATGGTCCCGCGCGCCCTCTGTGGTGATCTCCACAACCTGGCCACTGATGGAGATCCAGCGCGCAGGGTCCCGCTCGGGGCGGACGAGAATGCTGACGCGCGGGTCGCGGCGCATGTTGAGGAGTTTCTGGTGTCCCTCGACGGTGTTTACCAGCAGGTGCGTCCCGTCGGTGTCGATCCACACCAGGGTTTGGTGGGGCGATCCGTTGGAAAGCAGGGTCACGATCGCGGCGTACACGGGCTGCTTCAACAGCGCCTGAATGGCAGGAGAGAGCTGGACGGGCATCGCCGGTCCTTCGCCGGACATCGAGTTAAAATTTAGAAGCACGGCCGAAAAGCCGGTGACACTGGGGCTGCGCCCCAGACCCCAGGTTCACGCAGCGGT
>CAZPYZ010000091.1:0-3610 GCA_964590215.1 uncultured Dehalococcoidia bacterium
CCTCTTGCAGGCGGGCGTGCATCAGGGCGCTGTTTACGAAGACGGCGCCATGCGGGCTGGCCTTGGCGCCATCCACGAGCACCGTCGCGGGGCCTTTCTCCTCGCTAAGGACTGCCCGACGAGCAGCCCCCACGGCGGCGCTGCCGTGGGCGGCTACGCCCACGCCGGTGCAGTGCAGGATGCAGGCCTTGGCCTTGTCCACCACGGCTGGGGGCAGATCTTCGTACCGCAGGCCCGCGGCGAAGCGAGCCAGCTGGCGCGCCAGGGTGTCCGCCATGCTTACTTCCTCACTTCCTGAGTTCCTTATTTCCTGCCCTTTCGCTCGTAGAATTCGGCGAAGCCCTCTTGCATAGAGGTAGGGTGGATCATGGTGCCAATAGCGGCGCGCTCGGCGTCGTACATGCCGCGATAGCCCCGGCCGATGTGCGCGTGGAGCAGTTGCTTGGCGCCCTGCACCATCTCCGGATTGTTCTCGGCGATCATGCGGGCCATCGCAATGGCCTCATCCAGCAGCCGCTCGGACGGGACAAGCCTGTTCAGCAGTCCGATGCGCTCCGCCTCCTCGGCGCCGACCACCCGGGCTGTGTAGAGCAGCTCCTTGGCCCTGGCCCATCCCACCACGACGGGCAGGCACCAGGTGCTGTTGAGGCGGCCCCGGGCGGCGGCGATGAAGCGGAAGCTGGTGCGCTCGCAGCCGATGCGGATGTCGAGGGAGGTCGCGAGGACGGCGGCGCCACCGTAGCAGAGGCCGTTGATCGCGCCGATGGTCGGTTTTTTCAGCTCCGCCAGGTGCCACGTGAAGCCGGCGCGGGGCTCACTGCGCGCCTGGGCCACGTCCCGCGACACGGTGGATGCCTCGTGGAGGTCGGCGCCCGCGGAGAAAGCCTTTTCCCCTGCACCCGTGATCACCACGGCCTTGACTTCGGGGTCCTTTTCGAAGTCCGTAAGGGCCCCATCCAGCTCACGGGCCAGATCGAAGCTGAGGGCGTTGAGGACGTGAGGGCGGTTCAGGGTGACGACGCCAACCCCGCCCGAGACGGTATCGACTAGGATGTGCTCGTAGGGCATTTGGGTCCTCCGGAGAGATGTGACCGCGAAGATGGTACACGCTCCCGGGGGTTTCCTGGTAGGCTATCTGCCGGGCTAAAGCCCTGCACTCCTTGCTAGAAGCACGGCCGGAAAGCCGGTGACACTGGGGCTGCGCCCCAGACCCCAGGTTCACGCAGCGGTCGTTTGCCCCGCCTCCCTCGACTGGGTGCGGCGGTCCGGCCGCACTCCTCGAGCGCTGGAACAGGAGTCGAAGATGCCTCAAGAAGTACGGATAGGACTGATCGGAGCGGGTGGGTTCACGCTGAACCGGATGGTGCCGGCCCTGGCGAAACTGCCAGACGTGGAGTTGACTGCCGTAGCGAACCGGCACAGAGCCAGCGCAGAGAGGGTGGCCGCTCAGTTTGACATTCCCACCATTGCGGACGACTACCGCGGCGTCATCGAGAATCCGAACGTGGACGCGGTGCTCATCGGCGCGCCGCCCTATGTCCACAGGGAGGCTGCAATCGCGGCTTTGGACGCAGGAAAGCACGTGCTCTGTCAGACCCGCATCGCGACGACGGCGGCCGACGCGCGTGCGATGCATGAGAAGGCGGAGGAGGTGAAGGGAAAGGGAGTGCAGGCGATGCTGGTGCCGCCGGCGCCTTTCTACAGGGGCAGCAGGTTCGTGGAGCATCTTGTCAAGTCTGGCGCTATCGGGCAGCTTCGTCACGTCTTGGGGTTCAACATGAACGCCAGCTTCGCAGACCCGGCCACGCCCTTGAGCGCAGGGCGAAATGACCCCGACATGTACGGCCGGTTCAACGCGATGCAGTTAGGGTTGTCCTATGACGTGATGTCTCCCTGGACGGGCCACGCCACCAGCGTCATTGCGCAGCGTAGCACCTTTGTGCCCGATAGGCCGCTGACCCCGGACGGTCCCATGGCAAGAAACCCCTACCCAGACGAGATCACCGTTATCGCAGACACCGAGAGCGGGGCCGTTATGCAGAACCTGGTGAACTACTCTGTCTACTTTGCGGAAGGCCGGGTGGAGCTATACGGCTCGGAGGGGACCATCGTTTACAGGCAGAGCACAGGTATCGGCGGTTCCCTTACCGGAGATACCATCCTCGTAGGGCGTGCCGGCGAAGCTAGGCTCACAGAGACGCCGATCCCAGTGGAACACGACAACTCCTGGCTGGTGGAGGAGGAGTTCGTGAGGCTGGTGCGCGGGGACATCGCCGAACCCAGCTTCAGCTTTTGGGACGGCGTGAAAAACATGGAGTACCTGGAGGCCGCGTACTACGCCGCCACGGAAGGACGCAGGGTAGAGTTGAAGTAAGCCTGAGTGGCTGCTACCGGTTCCAGATCTCCCGCAGGTCGAGCACAAAACCGGGGAGCACGGGGCCTCCAGACAATGTCTCGGGTGCCTCCAGCCGCTCCACCGGCGCGCCCGGCCGGTAGACGTATACGGTGTGTTCGAGGGGATCGATGAGCCAGCCCAGGCGCGCCCCGTTGTCTATGTACTCCTGCATCTTGGCCTGCAGGTGCCGAAGCGGGTCCGATGGGGAACGCAGCTCCATCACGAAATCGGGACAGAAGGGGGCAAAGCGCGCCCGCTCCGGCCGGGTGAGGGCTTCCCAGCGGGAGCGGGTGACCCAGGCCATGTCGGGGTTACGCCAGGCGCCATTGGGGAGGGTGAAGCCGGCGGAGGAACCGAAACCGAGGCCTGTGCCATCGGTGCGCACCCACTGCGAGAACTGCCCGGTCAGGTCGAAGCTCATGTTCCCGGTCTCGCTGCCTTCAGGGGCCATGATCACCAGGTCTCCTTCGCTGGTGGTTTCGAAACGCAGCGGCTCATTTAGCTGGCAGATCTTCACGAACTGCTTCTCGCTGAGCCTCAGCTCAGGCGGCAGGCGCAGCACCAGTGGAGGCATAAGGTCGAGGTCCGGCGCCATGGACATGCTGGTGGGTGACTCGGGCATCGCTCTATGCTGCTATCGGCCCTCGTAGGTAGGGGTAAACTGCCCTGGGAGCGCAGGCTTCCAGCCTGCTGTCCTCTGCAGCCAGGATGGCTGCGCTCCCAGCCTGCGCAATCTGCGGATAAACCCTCTACCGTCCGTTGACCTCCCAGTGCCCGACGGCGCACCCGCACCCGGTCCCAGCGGGGGTGCGATACCCAGGCTCATAGGTGATGGTCTCCATGCGTGTCTCGCCCATCGCCCCCTGGGTCGCTACCCAGTTCAGGATCTCGGTGGTGGCCGACTGCAGGCGGTGCCGCGGCAGCGAGGTCAGGACCTCGCCATTCGCCTCTTCCAGCCCCTTGAGCGCGATCCGGTCCAGCTCCTCGTCCACCACGAAGTGGCTGAGGCCGCCCGAGCAGGCGAAAGCCACCTTCTTGTCCCCCTTCCAGCTGTCCACGGCCCGGCGGACGGCCCGGCCAAGGGCGTAGGCCCGCCGCGGGCTGATCCAGTTGGGTGGGTAGCAGGTGTTGATGGTGATGGGCAGGATCGGCACCGTCTTGCCGTGGAACCAGCGGGCCACGGGAAAGCCGAAGGCGTGGGGCAGGCCAAAGGGG
>CAZPYZ010000091.1:3620-10974 GCA_964590215.1 uncultured Dehalococcoidia bacterium
GGGATGAGTGCTCCGCTTGTGGTCCAGGTACCACGTGGCCGGCCCGATGCTGCCGCCATAGGCTTCCTTCAGGTAGCGGGACTGAGCCAGGTCGAAGTCCTCGTCCATCAAAGACTCGATGACGTGGAGGCCCAGCTCCGAGTCGACCGGCCAGTCCTTCTCCTCGGTCCCGTGGGCCCGGGACGACACCTTGCGAGCCTCGTTCATGTCGTCCGTGATGGGCCGGGGGAGCACCTTGATCGATTCCCCCCAGTAGATGTTGATGGTCGGGTAATTGTCTTCGAAAAAGAACTCGCTCTGGTCGTCGCCGAACATGACCACGGCGTCCATGTCCGTCTGGCCGAAGCGCCGGTCCAGCTCGTCCAGCCCCTTCTGGATATGCTCGGCCCGGCGGGTGAAGGTCTCGACGTTGGCGACCTTGGCGATCTCCGGGTTCGCCTGGGTTAGCAGCTCCTCGTAGGTGACGCGCTTCCCCTCAGGGACAGTAACGAGCTCACGGTTACGCAGATCGTTCTGCGCGTGGACGGCCCACAACTCGCCGGTGAGGCTCATGAGCGGGCTATGAGACGATGCGAAGCCACCAACTACTCTTGCCATACGACGCGGACCTCCTGCTCAAGAAGTGGGCTGATTATACCTCGTATCGTACAATGCCCCCGTTATGACACAGCCAGCCGCTGTCTCCTACGACCCGCACCTCCGGATCAGAGAAATGCCTGCGTCGGACCGGCCCCGGGAACGGCTCAGGACCGTTGGCGCGAGCAGCCTTAGCACGCCGGAGCTGCTGGCCATCGTGATCAGCTCGGGCACCCAACAGGCCAACGTCATGCGGGTTGCCGAGCAGCTGTTGAAGAGGTTCGATGGGCTGGCCGGAATTTATAAGGCGGGTCTCAGGGAGCTGGAAGCCGTGCATGGTATCGGGCCGGTCAACGCCACAAAGGTCCATGCGGCCCTCGCCCTGGGCCAGCGGCTGCGGGAGCTGAGGCCGGACGACCGCACCATTGTCGGATCGCCCAACGACATAGTGAATCTTATGGGAGCCGAGATGGCGCTGCTGGAGCAGGAGGAGCTGCGCGTCGTCTTGATGAACAGCCGCAACGAGGTACTGAAGGTCCAGCAGCTTTATCGCGGCAGCGTCAACACGGCCCAGGTCCGGGTCGCCGAGGTCATGCGGGCCGCCATCCGGGAAAACGCCACCGCCATCGTCCTGGTGCACAACCACCCTTCCGGCGATCCGAGCCCCAGCGAGCCCGACGTGGGCATGACCCGTCAGGTGTTGGACGCGGGGAAACTGCTGGACATCCAGGTGCTGGACCACATCATCATCGCCCAGCGCGGACCGCTGAGCATGAAGGAAAAAGGGCTGGGGTTTCCATGAGCCGCGACCTCCGGGAAGGGCGCGTGATGAAACCCCAACTCTACTACGGGTGGGTGGTCGTTGCGGTCACCTTCTGCACCATCATGGTGGCGGGGGGAATCCGCGCCTCGCCGCCGCTCTTCATCCGCTCCTTCCAGCGCGAGTTCGGGTGGGACACCACCGTGGTGGCGCTGGCGGTGTCCATCAGCCTGTTGGTCTACGGGGCCATCAGTCCCGTGGCGGGACGGCTGCTGGACGCTTATGGGCCGCGCTGGGTCGTCTCTGCGGGGCTTCTGGTCCTGCTGGCGGGTGTGGGAGGCACGCTCTGGGTGGAGACGCCCTGGCAGCTCTACCTGCTGTGGGGGCTGGCCATGGGCGTGGGGACGGGCGTTGCGGCAGGCGTCGTCAGCGCCACCATCGCCACCAGGTGGTTTACCCGCCGCCGGGGACTGGTGACCGGCATTTTGGGGTCGGCCACATCAGCGGGCCAGCCGGGCTTGCCGTTGCTGATGGCGCTCATTCTTGCAGGCGGCTGGCGGGCTGGAGTCGTGGCCATGGTCATCGCCTTGGCCGTGGTCCTTACCCTGGTCGTTCTGTCCATGCGAGATGCACCCTCAGCGGCGAGGGCAGCGGCGGTGCCCGCAGGAGCGGCCCAGGCCCGTTCGCTACCCCCGCCCGTTGCGCCCATTCGTAGCACAGACTTCTGGGTGCTGTCGGGAGCGATGTTCGTCTGTGGCGCCACCGCGAATGGCCTTGTCGGCACCCACCTCCTCCCTCACTCCATCGACCACGGATTCTCGGAGGTAAGCGCAGCAGGGGCCCTCGGCGTTATGGGCCTCCTGAACTTCGTGGGGACGGCCGCTTCCGGCTGGTTGTCGGATAGATACGACAAGCGGAAACTGCTCGCCGCTGTCTTTGCGCTCCGAGGTCTCTCGCTGTTTTTCCTCCCCTTCGTCAGTGAGCTACACCACCTGACCCTCTTCGTGATGGTCTACGGGCTGGACTGGTTTGCAACCCTGCCTCCGACGGTTGGACTGATTGCCGATCGCTTCGGCCGGCGATCGGTGGGGACCACGCTGGGGTGGATCTTCCTGTCGCACCAGGTTGGCGCCGCCCTCGCCGCGTACCTCGCCGGGGCATCCCGCATCTGGCTGGGGGACTACGGCCTGGCCTTCACGGCCGCAGGCGCCATGGCGGTGTTCGCCGCAGGGCTATCGCTGAAGCTCTCCAAGCCGGTCGCCGTCCCCGCTCCTGCGTCCGTGTAGGACGCCCCTTCGCAACGGATCGCATGCTCCTCCACTGGTATCAGGCACCCGTAAGTCCTCGGCGATGCGGTGAAAGAGCTAAAAGTTGGCAGACCTGCCATTCTGAGCTTCGGCAGGCGGCGCACCGTCGTATACCCGGATGGCACGGGGCGACGGGTGCTGTCCTGCTGACCAAGGAAGCATCTGGTGCGGAGGCCCTGCCGCCACCAGACCCTTCGTGCCTCAGAGTGACAGTTGGCCTGATGCCGCTGAATGGTGCATGCCTGATGTCAGACTCAAGACAGGGCCCCTCGAGAGCTTCGAAATGGCGCCTCAGGCGTTACTTCCTGGGCCCGGACCCCATCACCGCAGCAAGTCCGGCAACTCGGACACCGTCTGAACGCGGTCGAACTCGTGGATGACCCGAAGGCTGGCTTCCACGCGCGCTTGGGGGAGCTTGGCCATGGGGACCAGAGTCCGGTACTTCGCGTCCACGTCGGCCCAGTCGATGCCTCGCGGGCCGGAGCCGCGAGGCGCCCTTACTGTGCTGGAGTATTGCTGGCCGCTCTTTGTGGTGATGGTCACAGTAGCGCCTGCGTACCGCCCAAGGTCGGGGTCCTGCCCCGGCGAGGAGTCGATGGTCACCTTGTCCTGAAGCCGGCCAATCGTCGGGTCCAGGATCTTCTCCGGCGAGGCGTGGACCCACGAAAAGTCCCGGTCGGCGACCGCGGCCGCGACGAAGTACGCGAGGCTGTGGGCCATCCCGATCAGGTCCTTGGGATGGACCACCTTGGTCCCGCTTAGCCTCGGACCCGAGACCAGGATCCGCTCCACGTCGGCCGGCGCCACGTCTCCTTGGCGGGCGGCCTCCGCGGCAGCCTCCGCAGCCGCGTGGCTTGGGTGGCCGCCCGGGACCAGCTTGATGCCCATCTCCGTCACGATATCCCACTCGCTCCCCAGGTTCGTGGTGATACCCTCTGAGCCCGTCGCGCCGAAGGTCTCGAGGAAGCCGCCCTGGGTTTCGAGGATGCCCTCCTCTGCTAGATAGCCCTTCTCGGCAACGAGGGCGGCGTTGATGCCGAGCATGGCGGACAGGCCCGCGTGGTACTCCCGGGCAAGGCTGGTGTCGGCGGCCGCGCGGAGGCCGCCGATGGAGGTGGCAGCCAGGGCGAGCGCCTGCGCGAGTTGGGGCTCCGGAAGGCTGAGGAGCTTGCCTGCCGCCGTCGCGCCGCCAAAGATCGTCACCACGCAGGCGTGGAAGCCACGCCTGGCGAAGCCGGGCGTGATGGCCTCCCCGAGGCGACCGGCGATCTCGTAGCCCAGCACCATCGCAGCGAGGACCTCCCGTCCCGTCGCCCCCGTCCGTTCGGCCACGGCCAGAGACGTGGACGAGATGGTGGTCCCGATGTGTGCGATATTCCTGAGGTCGCTGTCATCGGAAGCCGCGGCGTCGCTCATCACCGCGTTGACCCGGGCGGCGTCGGCGACGGGCAGCTTGGGACCTGGGTCGAACCAGATGGAGGCCTCGGGAGTGCCGCCCCGCTCTCGCACGAGGGAACGGATGATGCGGGCCGAGGCGATGTCGGACCCCGCGGCGGCGCTGGCGACGGTGCTCGCGATCACCATCTGAGCACGCTCCACCCCGACGGACGGTAGGTCTTCGAAGGATGTGTTGATCACGAACCGGGCAAGCTCGCGGGCGAGCGTCATTGAAACCTCCCTTTACTCAAAGGCCCGCTAGATGCTAGAAGCACGGCCGGAAAGTTGGTGACACTGGAGCTGCGCCCCAGACCCCAGGTTTACGCAGCGGTCGTCTGCCCCGCCTCCCTCGACTGAGTGCGGCTTTCCGGCCGCACTCCTAGGTTGAGGCACTCCCCCGCCGGAGGGCGCGGCCCGGCAGCGCGCCGGTATTGACACCCCCGTCAATGACCACCTGTCCGTTGACGATGACGTACTCGATACCTACCGGGTACTGCTTGGGATGTTCCTTAGTAGCGGGCGCCTTGACCGTGTCCGGGTTGAAGGCCACGATGTCCGCTTTGAACCCGTCCCGCAGGATGCCCCGGTCCGGCAACCCCAGCCGTTGGGCGGGAAAGGAGGTCATCTTCCGGATGGCCTCGGGCAGCCGGAGGTGTTTCTCCGCCCGTACGAACTCGGCGAGCACCACCGGAAAACAGCCATAGGACCGCGGGCTCGGGAATTCCCCGAAGAGGATCGCGTCGCTGGCGATCATCCCGTAGGGATGAGCTACAAAGGCCGGCAGTGTTTGGGGGTTGGTGCCCAGACCGACGGATGTCAATCCCAGGTTTTCGTCCAGCATCAGATCGAGGAACGCCTCCACCGGTTCCTGCTCCCGCTTCTCTCCGATGTCTGCCACCGACCTGCCGTCGTAACGCCTGTTGTGCGCCTTGTTGAAGTTGGTGAGCCAGGTGTTGCGCCAGTCCACACGTCCTGCCATCTCTTGCCTCATGCGCTCTCGCGCGTCCGGGTCCTTCAGCCTCGCCATCAACGCCTCCGGGCCGCCGTCCTTGGCCCACGGCGGGACCACGATGTGGGCCATGGTGCTGGAATAAGGGTAGGTGTAGCAGTCGAAGGTCACGTCCAGCCCCTGGTCCCTGGCGTCCTCCACCAGCCTCAGGTAGTCCAGGTGGCTGCTCACCCCCTGTGCGGACTGCCGGTAGTGGGTCAGGTGCACCGGGCTGCCGCTGCCCCGGCCGATCTCCAGCGCTTCTTCCCAGGGAGCCAGCAGGCCCTTCGATCGGAGGCTGGCCCGGGTGTGGGTGTGATAGAACCCGCCGAACCGCGCCGATTCTCCCGCCAGGGCGGTGAGTTCCTCCGTCGCGGCGTAGGATCCTGGTGGGTAGTCCAGTCCTGTGGAGAGCCCCCAGGCTCCCTCCTCCATGGCCTCTCGGACCACCGCCTTCATCTGCTCTAACTCCTCCGGCGTCGCCGGACGGTCGTTCCACCCCACGCTCCAGATGCGCACCGGTGAGTTCCCGAGGATATAGGCGATGTTGATCGCCACCCTGTTGTCGTACCGCCCCAGCAGGCCGGCCACGCTGAGCCAGTCTGCCGGTTGCGGGGGATAGCCGTTCAGGCCCGAGTCCAGCCAGATGTAGCGGTTCAGCTCGTCAACCGTCTTGAAAGGCGCGTGAGAGATACCGTCCACCCCGATCAACTCGGTGGTCACCCCCTGCCGGACCTTTGGATCATGGTGCGGTTCGCCAAAGATGGTCAGCCCCGCGTGGGAATGGAGGTCGATGAAGCCAGGGGAGACAACCAAGCCGGTGGCGTCTATAGTACGGGCGGCCGGTATGCCCGATACGTCACCTCGGTGGACCCGCAGCCGGCCGGCCTCCACCAGGACGGCTGCGTAAAACCCAGGGCTGCCTGTCCCATCAACGACCAGCCCGTTCACGATGGCAATGTCAACCACGGTGCGATGCTCTCCTCAACACGCCGGCAGGCGCGAAAGGGGCGATTGTCTTGGTATCCAGCATTGTCAACAAGCACCAACGGGCAGACGCTACATCACTTGGTGAGGCCGTAACGCAAGGGTCGTTCACGCTTGCTCGGGGTGGCTCATGAACCTTGGACTTTGGACGTTGGACCTTGGTCCTTGCGCCGACCCTCGCGTGCCCAGAATGGCAGGCAAGGCAGACAGACCGTCGATGGCGGGCCAGGCGTGGCGGCCGCTGGCGCGGCGGTCCACCAGGAGCGCCTGAAAACCGGCCTGTGCGGCCCCTCGGGCGTCCGCCTCGAGGGTGTCCCCGATGAAGAGGATCTCGCGCGGAGAGGCGTTGGTTGCCGCCATGGCGGCCTCGAAAATCTTCGGATGGGGCTTCCGGTAGCCCACCCGCGCGGAGGTGACGATCGCGGAGAAGTGCGCGCCGATCCCCAGCGCCTGGACCAGCTGTGGCAGCCCCCAGGTGAAATTGGAGAACACGCAAAGACCGTAACCCAGGTCCCGTAACGCCTGAAGCGCATCCGGAGCCTCCGGGTAGAGGGAGTAGGCATCGGGTTGGTCTTGAGCGGCCAGGACCTCTCGGATGATGGCCTCCCGGTCCTCGGTGACTCCCAGCCGGTCCAGGACGTCCTCCTCGATGGCGGCCCGAAAAGCCTCGTAGGTGTCGGGTCCAGCGCTGGCTGCGACATGGGCAAGACCCTCGCCCCCATCGAAGGGCGCCCAGGCGTCCCGGAGCGCGGCCCACACCGCCCGCCGTTCCAGGAAGACCCCGCGACGGGCGCAGGCTCGGAGGTAGTGCCACGCCCGTGGCGGGTCGTTGAACGCGAGGGTGCCCGCGAAGTCGAAGAAGAGCCAGCGGATCGTGCCGTTCAGGTCCATGCCAAGAGATTATCGCCCAAAGCGCTGCCTGAGGGCAGCGCCGGCCAGGCGTGGCTTCGTCCGGCCTTTCGTGCACCCGCATCCAGGGGGGCGTACTCAGTGACCCGCGGCTGTGGACGAATGGGTCTGTCGCCTCGACCTGGGGCAACTCCGCGGCGGTGGGGTATCGAGTCGATCGCGACATCATTCTTGCCGCTCCAATGCACTGAAGCTGGCGTGGCGCTATCGCGGCGGCAAGATCTTGTCAGGCTTGTCAGGCCGCCGCGAGGTTTTCGTCAGGGCGCACGGGTTTAATTGGCCTTGTAAGCAGTCCGACGAAGGGGGAAACGATGAACGTGGCCACCCCAAGAATGACGAATCCTCGACTGGACCTGGAGCCGATATCCACACTCTTTGTCACTATCGGCC
>CAZPYZ010000092.1:0-10919 GCA_964590215.1 uncultured Dehalococcoidia bacterium
AAACGTTGCCGCTCAGCCCTCGGGACCTCACCCACGGTATAGCGCACTATGTTGGCCCAGACCCGATCGCTGGACTCGGGCAGTGCATACCGGTCGGCCCGCTCCAGCCATCGGTGATACCGGGGCGAGCTAAACGTGGCCGCACCGCCATAACGGTTCATCCCCAGGAGCGCGATCCTGCAAGCGGGCGAGGCTCGCGTCGAATCACTGGATGCCTCGGCCAGGCCAAACGCCTCCTCCGCCACCTCCTCCGCGGCACGCTGTGGCTCGCCCGCAGGGAGCAGTGCCTCTCCCAGCTCCAGCAGCAGGTCGCAGCGTTTCCCCTTGTCCGCCGGGTCGAGAATCTCCTGGACCTCCAGAGCCGCCTCGAGCAGACGGACGGCCTCGTTGTGGGCGTAGACGTTGGAGGCGCGTTGGGCGGCCATCTCGCCATAGCGGACGGCCTTGGCGAGATCGGCTTTATCAGAGGAGTGAGAGAAGTGCTCCGCGAGCTCGGCGGCGTGCTCCTCGAGGCGGGCCGCATGCTGGGCTTCCAGGGCTGCCGCCACCTGCTGGTGGATGCGGATGCGGCGAGGGGCGCTCAGCTCCTCGTAGAGGGTCTGCCGGAAGAAGGCGTGGCTGAAGCGGTAATGGACGGCGCCGCGGCGCTCCTGCTCCTCCGCGATGCCCACGTGCACGGCTTCCTCCAGCGCGGCCACCACGGCTTCGTCGGGGAGGTCCGCGACCCGCCGCAGGGTATCCAGCTCAAAGTCTCGCCCGATAACAGCGGCTACCGCCAGGATGCGGTTGCTCTCCTGGCTGAGGCGTGAAAGGCGCTTGCCGATGACGTCCCGCAAGCCCTCGGGGATACTGAGTTCCGGCGGAGCGTCCCCCGTGCGGCGATACCGCCCGTCCTGCCGGGCAATGATGCCCTCTTCCACGAGATAACGCAGGACCTCCTGGATGAAAAGGGGATTGCCTTCGGTCTGACGATGGACGGCCTCCCCGAGGCTCCAGCGCACGTCCTGCCCTGTCAGAGCGTTTAGCATGCGATGCACCTCGTCCACCGTGAGTCCCCGCAGGGGAACGCGAGCGAAGCTCGCGCCCCGCCGCAGCTCTGCCAGGGTGGAGGAGAGCGGATGGGACCGGTCGACCTCGACGTCACGGAAGGTCCCGACGATGAGGAGCCGGGCGCCCTGGAGGTTCCGCGAGATGTGCACCAGCAGGTCCAGGGTCGCGTGGTCGGCCCAATGCAGGTCCTCGACCATCAGCAGCAGCGGCTGCACCGCGGTGGCGTTGCGCAGGAAGGCTGTAATGGCTTGGTAGAGGCGCCAGCGATCGTCCTCGGGGTCGCCCGGTGACCGCAGCTCAACCTGCACTCGATCCCGGATCTCCGAGACGATGCGGGCCACGTCCCCGGCGCCGGTGCCCAGCTCGCCTCGGAGCTGGTCCGGTTCCCTGGCGAGGACGTAGGTCCGCAGCGCTTCCACGAAGGGTAGATAGGGAAGGGTCAAGGAACCCTCCTCATAGGAATGCCCGACCAGAGCCCGGCCTCCGCGCATCGCCGCGTAGGTCGCGAGCTGTTCGCAGAGGGCGGTCTTACCGATACCGGGCTCCCCCACTACCATCACAAGGCCACCCTCCCCGGACAGAGCGCTGTCCAACGCGCCTTGCAGTTGCCGGAGTTCGGTTTCACGGCCGACGAAGACGCGGCGATATAGCGGATTGGTCTCTGGTCTCTGGTCCCTGGTCTCTCGTTCCGCTTCCCCTCCTGACTCGAGACCAGAGACCAGAGACTCGAGACTCCTCTGCACCTCTCCTGCGGACGCGGGACGTTTGTCGGGCTCCTTCTCCAAGAGCCGCAAGATCAGCGCTTCCAGGCCTGGCGGGCAGTCGGGGCGGTGCCAGGTGGGGGCGATGGGCGGCGTGTTCAGGTGCTGGGTGATGATGGCGACAGACTCATCGCCGACGAAGGGCGGACGGCCGCAGACCATCTCGTACAGCATGGCTCCCAGGGAGTAGAGGTCGCTGCGGGGCGTCACTTCCCCGCCCATCGCCTGCTCCGGTGGCATGTAGGCCACGGTGCCGACCATCATGCCCGCCTGGGTGAGGCGGGATCGGTCCAGGGCGATGGCGAGGCCAAAGTCACCCAGCTTGGCGACCACCACCCCACCGGGGAACGGATCCACAGATTTCACAGATTCCGTAGATTGGGAATAAGGGGCCGTTAGCCAGACGTTGCCGGGCTTGAGGTCGCGGTGAACCACGCCCTTGCTCTCGGCGAACTCCAGGGCTGCGCAGACCTGCTGGGCGATCCTCAATGCCTGGTCCAGAGGGAGCCGGTGGTCCTGGGCCCTTTCGATGAGGCCCTCGACGTCGCCGCCGGCCATGAACTCGGTGACGAGGTAGGGTTGGCCCTCCGCCTCTACTCCTACATGCGCCTCGACCGCGGGCGCCGGCGGAGACTGCCTACTGCCTACTGGCGACTGCCTACTGGGAGGGGTGGCGGAGAGGGGTTCCACCCCCATGTCGAAGACGGAAACGATATTCGGATGGGAGCCGAGGCGCCCCATGGCCTGGGCTTCCCGGGTAACGCGTTCTCGTGCCTCCCGGTCCAGGCCTCCGGTTTTGATGAGGGCGAACGCGACCTCCCGGTCCAGGAGGGTGTCGTGGGCGAGATAGACGCGTTTCTTGCCGCCCTCGCCAAGGAAACGGAGCACCCGGTAGCGGCCAGCAACGAAGGAAGTAGGGAAATGAGGAAGTGAGGAAGTAAGGGCGGGCTCGGCGTCCCCCTCACTTCCTGACTTCCTGACTTCCTCACTTCCTGGCGAAGGCCCCAGTGCGCGGTCTGCCGCGGCGAGGAACGCGGCGGCGTCCCCGTTCTTGGGGTCGAGGGCAACGGCGGCCTGGGCGTTCTCCCGAACGGCGGCCCAATCGAGGCGGGCTGCCGCCTGGTCGGCGGCGTCGAGGAACTGGTCTATCCGGCGCTGGATCCGGTCAGACGTCATCACCCTCTCCCGGCCCCTCTCCCATCAAGGGAGAGGGTTCACACCCCGTAGAAGCGCTTGCCGTTGTCGTAGGCGATCTTCTGCACGGCGCGCTGGGAGATGTCGCCCTCGTCGGCCCGCTGTTGCAGCCGGCTGGGGAACTCAAGCTCGGAGGAGGAGTCCCCGTGAGTGTAGTCGGATCCTACGATGAGGTGGTCCTCCGTAGTGTAGTTGATGATGTAGGGCAGATCCTCGTCCACTTGGCAGGTGATGTAGAAGTTGTTCTTGGTGACGATGTCCGACGGCTTCTCGTAGGTGTAGCCGGGCCTACCGCCTCCCGTCTGGCGCTCGATCCGCCGTTGGATGTCGTAACAGAGGTAGGGAACCCAGGAGGAGCCGGCCTCGATGAAACCCCAACGCAGGCCGGGGAACTGCGCCGCGGTGCCGAACATGACCAGGTTGAAGAAGCCGTGGAGCACCGGCGCGCCCAGCTTGGCGAAGCGGCCCCAGGGGAACTCCCGGGCGGGGGTGAAGTCCGGCACGCCCGCCCCAATATGGAACACGATGGGGAGGTCCAGCCGCTGACATTCCTCGTAGAAGGGGTAATAGTACTCCTCATTGACCCAGTGGCCGGCCTCGTGGTCGCCCTTTTTGATAACGGCGCAGGCGCCGTTGGCTTTGGCGAACCTGATCTCCTCGATAGCCTTGGGTAGGTCCGTCAGAGGCGGCAGGCAGACCCACCGCAGCCGTCCGCCAGTCCGCTGGCAGCGATCGGCCAGCCAGCGGTTGTAACTCCGCTTCAGGGCGAATTCCGTGGCGGGCTTGTCGGTGACCTCCACCAGGAACAGCGTTGGGTAGATGACCTGGACCTCGGTGCCCAGCTGGTCCCTGTGGCGGACCCGTGCCATGGGGTCCAGCAGTTCGTCCGCCTCCAGGGGCGTGCCAGCCCGGGAATCGCTCTTGGTGGCGCGGGGCCGCCGGCGGCCGTCGACGATCCAGTAGCGCGTCTCAGGCCGGGACGGGTCCTGGTTGGGTGGGTAACCCGTCGTGGGGCGGTATTGCAGTTCGTCTTCCCGTAGCCACTCCCAGGTGTCCTCCGTTTCGTGGATGTGGGTGTCGGCGTCGATGGTCTTCAAAGTGGTCTTAAGCATCAGTCCTTCTCCTCGGACACGCGCGATTGTGCCTGTGCTACAGTACCCTTGGCCTTGGGCCAGTATAGCCTAATTGCACGCACAGGCAGGAGTGGAACCCACCACGTGCTCGGCATGAATGCCTGTGCTCCATTGTCCATTGGATGAAAAGGAGCCATTATGGCCCACGCGTTGGAAGGGATCACGGTCATCGACACGGCGATCAACTACGCCGGCCCCACGACGAGCATGTACCTATCGGACCAGGGGGCGGACGTCATTAAGGTGGAGGCGAGAATCACCGGCGACACGGGAAGGCGGGGAGGGAGCTCCCCGTATTTAGGGAAAAACAGCCGCTTTTTCATGGCCATCAACCGCAACAAGCGCAGCATCACCGTCGATCTGAAGAAGCCAGAGGGCAAGGAGATCGTCCAGGGGCTGGCAAGGCGGGCGGACGTCTTCGTGGAGAACTTTCGGCCGGGGGTCATGGACCGGCTGGGGCTCGGGTACAAGGAGCTTTCAGCCCTCAATCCCCGCCTGGTCTACGCCTCCATCACGTCCTTCGGCAGCAAAGGGCCCTACGCCGACAAGGCCGGGTTCGACCGCCTGGTGCAGGGGATGGGCGGCGGCATGCATCGCAAGGACGCCGACGGGAGGCCGATCCCCGTGGGCACCTGGATCGCGGACTGGGCCACTCCGATGCTCATGGCCTACGGCATCACCCTGGCCTTGTGGCAGCGAGACAAGACGGGGCTGGGCCAGCGAGTGGAGGGATCCCTCCTGGCATCGACGCTGGCGATGCAACTGGGGGAGATCACGGTTGCGGAGGATGACCCGACACCGCCGCCGGCACTGAGCGAGGACAGCCCCGCCTACAGCTGCTTCGAATGTGCCGACGGGCAGTACATCAACCTGGGCGCCATCTTCCCCCACCAGTTCGCGCGCCTCTGCAGGACCCTGGACCTGGACCACCTGGCGGACGACCCGCGGTTGACAGATCCGGCGCAGCGCCGGCAGCTCCACGCCGAGGCCACCCCTATCTTCGACGCCATCTTCCGGACCAGGACCTGCGCGGAGTGGCTGGAGTCGCTGCATGCGGCGGACGTCCCCTGCGGACCCATCGTCGAGAAGCAGCAGGTGGCCTACACCGAGCAGGTCCTGGCCAACGAGATGATGGTGCCGCTGGTGCATCCTGTTGCGGGGAGAACGCGGGTCATCGGGACGCCCGTGAGGCTCTCGGCGAACCCGCCGCGGGAGCTGAAGCCAGCACCGCAGCTTGGGGAGCACTGCGAGGAGATCCTGCGAGAGCTGGGGTACAGCGCCGAGGGGATCGAGGAACTGCGTCAGAACGAAGTGGTGTAGGGCCTGTCTTGCGTTCCTACGTTCGCCTAGCAGGCGGCACCACGAGGCGAGGACAATCAACGTAGCCTGTAAATATACGCGTCCTCAATTACGGTTCCGTTCACGACATTGTTCTTGAATCGGATCCCGCTGATACCCGGACCAGTTCTCAGAGCACCCCGAAGAAGCGTCACTACCGACGAGCTAGGTGTGGTCAAGGAAACCTCGTCCAGCGAAAGGCCCGAAACCTGGCTTAGCAGCTTCTGGATCTGACGGTACATGTCCCTTGGACCACTCTGTCCGATCTTCGCGTCTGCAATGAGAAGCTTCCAATTTTCGGACTCCGCGTCATAGAGCCAGAACGCAGCCTCGGGTTCGAGGCCGGCGGCATCCATCCGCTCAACAAGATTAGCACCGGACTTGATCATCTCGTCCGTCAAGTAAGTCGCTACCATCGCTTCCTAATCCAGGGAAGAACGCCACCTCTACGCGCCGTGCACGCCGAGAATAGATCACGGGCCTGCGCCTGCGATATGCCGAGCTCATATCGTGACGTTTCTTTCCAATCTTTTGCGACCACCCAGTTCACCGCAAGAGATGGATCCGATCTTTTACCTCTCTCAAATTCTGCCGCCAGCCCAGCCGCGCCAACGAGCTTCTCTAAATCGTGTGTGAAAGCAGCCCTCGCCAGCGCTATGTCAGGGAAGTCGTGGCGGTTGACTCCCTTCGCAATACACGCTTTCAAAGCACATTCCACCGCGTATCCAGTCAGGTAGTAGGCGCCGTGATAATGGCCGGAGTTGAGGAGAGTGGTCGCTTCTATCAGCCGGATTCTTGAAATCTGCTGGAAGCTTGCTCGGTTCATACGCAGACGAAGGAAGAGATGCGCGAGGTTCCAGGTATTCCCAGAGAAAACGCAATCCTGCGGCTCTTCCTCGATCTCACATACTCCACCTAATGTCCGTCCCGTCCGCCCTGATTGCGCGTGGCCGGGCGACCCAGCCCTACAAGACGAGCGCCAGCGGCTTGCCGCCCTGGCCCACGGACTTGGTCGGGTCTGTGCGCCACAGTTCCGGCTGGACGTCGATGAAGACCTCGACACGGTGGCCATCGGGGTCTTTGACGTAGATGCTGTGGGTCACGCCGTGGTCGGTGACGTTGACGATTTCCACCTTTTCCTCTTCGAACCGCCGGTGAGCTTCCTTCAGTTCGTCATCCGTTGTCCCGATCCTGAAGGCCATGTGGCTGAGGCCGATGTGGGGCGCCTGGGGGATGGGCTGCCCGTCGGGGACGGCCTGAATGAGCAGCTCGTGGTGGGTGCGGCCTTCGCCGCCGGCGAAGAACATGCCGCGCTCGCCAAGGCGGCCGACCTCCTTCAAGCCCAGGATGTCCCGGTAGAAGTGAGCGGACCGCTCCAGGTTGCTCACGGTAATGACGACGTGGCCTAGCTCTTTGACCTGCATGACTCCTCCTTGCCCCAAATCACGTCCGAGAGGCGATCGTTTTGCCCTGTTGAGAGAATAGGCGGGCCTCCCAAACGATCCATGGCGAACGCTAGCGCTTTTCCGGGGGGTTGTCAAAAATCCGGGGGAAGCAGCACTTCTAATTGCGCGATGAGCGCTGGGATATGCTCTTGGGCGATGGGGATACGATCGGAAATCATCGAGTGCCCCGTTTGAGAGAGTATAGTCGCACGTCTTTGGCCGCCGGCGCACATTGTTGTTAGGTGAGCACGGTGTTAGCATACGCCCAACGACCAGCGAGGAGGCGGCGATGAACCGCAAAAAGTGGTTTGCGTGTGTCCTGGGTACGGTCCTGGCCCCGACGCTGTTAGCCTGCGGTGCCCCTTCGCAAGGCGACCGGGCGGGCGAGGCGAAGCCGGAGCCTCAACAAGGCGGACTGGTCCGGATCGCATCGCCCTGGAACCCCACTGACCTCGACGTCCACGGCCGCAGCAGCAACGGCAACTTCCGGCGCTTCGTGTGGCAGAGCCTGCTGGAGCACGAACGCAACGATCCCCTCCACGACTTCCGCATCGACTACGTCATGGCCCCATCCCTGGCCGAGCGCTGGGAGCAGCCAAGCCCGAACACCTACGTGTTCCACCTGCGGAAAGGCGTCCGCTGGCATCCTTCGACTGGCTCAGGACAAGTTGGGCCGGAGTTCACGGCAAAGGACGTCATCTTCACGTTCGACCACATGCTCGACCCCAAGAACAAGTACAGCACAGCGGCCAGCCTGGAGGGGGTCGACAAGTACGAGGCGCAGGACGACTACACCATCCGGGTGACCCGCCGCTCTCCCGCCGCGGACGGCCTCCGCACCTTGGGGGAGATCCACATCGTCGGCAGGCACCAGGGCGACCAGGGAGACGATTTCGCCAAGGTGGCAAGCGGAACGGGCACCATGAAGGTCGTGGAGTTCGTGCGAGGAACGCGGGTAGTACTGACCCGGAACGACGAGTACTGGGAGAAGGGGAAGCCCTACATCGACCGCTTCGAGTCGATCATGGGGCTGGAGCGCTCCGGGCAGCTGGCAGCCTTCGCCGCCCGCCAGAGCGACTTCATGATCATCACCGACCGTCCGCAATTTGACACGGTGAAGGCGGCCGTGCCCGACCTCCAGTACTACAGCTACGCACCCGGCTACAACTACGGCTTCCGCTTCAAGCTGGACCAACCGCCCTACAACGACCAGCGGGTCAGGAAGGCGTTCCATCTGGCCCTTGACCGCTTCGAGATGCGGAACACCATCGCCCAGGGCGAAGGGGTGATCAACAGCTTCAGCGCCCCCGGTTTCCGCAGCGGGTGGGGGCTCTCCGAAGCTGAGTTAAAGAGCGTCCCCGGCTGGCGGCAACCCAAAGAGCAGGACCTCGTGGAGGCGAGACGGCTGCTGGCCGAGGCGGGCTACCCCAACGGGCTCAAGACGAAGATCCACTACGACCAGACCAACTCCTTCTACCCCTACATGACCGAGGTCGCGCTGGGCCAGTTGCGGAAAGCCGGCATCCAGGCAGAGGGCGTTCCGCAAGAGACGGGGGCCTATAACAAGACGGTAGCAGAGGGCCTATTCGAGGTGGCCACCACCGGCGGCGTCGGCGACTCCAACGTGGATCGCTACCTGCGCAGCCGATGGACGTCCAACGGACTGGACGCCAAGGCGGTGGGGCTGAAGGACGCGAAGCTGGACGACCTCATCGCTCGGCAGGATTCGGAGCTGAACGAGGAGCGGCGCAAACAGCTCTTCCGAGAGATCGACCGCTACGTGCTGGACCAGGCCTACCACGCGCCCACCGTCTCCGGGCAGTACTACGGCGTGTGGCAGCCGTACCTGATGGGGGTCTACCCCGGGTTCTCGGGGCAGCCATGGGTGTACCGGACGGGGGACCTCTGGGTGGACCCCCGGCAGGCGCCCGCGGAGCGGCGGACGCGGTAGAACCGTGCGATCTCAGGCACTAACCTCTTCAGACCTAAGGCTGGGAAATAGGTCCTCCGGCGTCTTGCCGGTTAGCTTCAGGTAGAGTGCATCCGCGCAGAGTTCGATATCGTCGTTCCACGCAACATGCCGGGACGGCCCGATGTGCACCTGGCTAAAGAAGCTCGGATCGCTCCAAGCCGTGAAGACTCCTCGTCCCGCCAGAGCGGAGAGGTCAACTTCTCCGGCGGTCCCGTCGGAGTACTCCAGGTAGAGCCGGTACTTGGGCCTGGCCTCTACCTTCGTTGGTTTCAGCATCACGCGTTTAGTGTAACAGCCCACCCCCAGCGGCTTTTTGCCGCCTCGGCCGCGGTAGTCGTTCCATAGAACATCAGGAAAGGGAACTGTGGATTGACCCCCGACAGGCGCCGGCGGAGCGGCGGACGCGGTAGAGGTCAGGCCGCCAGGTAGATCTCTACGCGGTCGGTGGTCCAGGTCGCCACGCCCACGCCGAAGAAGTCGCGGTCCTCGGTCCAGATGGGACAGTCGAAGCGGAGGGCAAGGGCGAGGAAGGGCCAGTCGGATTGGTCGCGGCCGGCGAGGCGTCTTCGGGCATCGGTCTCGAATTCGGCATAGACGTCACGGGGGACCGCGGTGATAAGATCGGCTAGTGCCTGGAGCTCTTCTTCGTAACGGATGCCACCAACTCGGATACCTCGGGCTGCCCGTCCGGCCAGAATTGCCTGCAGCCGGGCCCGGGACTCCGTGTAGGCATCCTCAGGCGCCAAGAAGCTGACTTTCCCCGCGTAGGCCTCGAGGAGGGTATAAACACGAACTCCCAAGACCGCGCGTATTAGGATGTTCGCATCGACGACGAGCCACCTAACGTCCGGCACGGCGGAATGCCTGGAATTCCTCCACGATCTCGTCCTCGGTGATGCCAAGCTCGGCGAGCAGTGCTTCGTTTTTCTCTACAGCCCGCCTCATCGCTGCTAGCTTCTTCTTGTCGAGCTTCTTGCGAACGGGGAGGTAGAAGCCCAGCGTCTGGCCATGGCGAGTAATCGCCACGGGCTTGGGCGAAGTCAGGTATTCGGCCAGGGCGTCTCGGAACTCCCGAACCCCGACGCGGATCGCCTCCAGTGGCATGGACGGCCTCCTGCGAGAGTTGTGTACACAAGTCTACGCCAGGCTGAACCGGTCCCGCAACAGCTACAGCTCCCCTTCCAACTCCGTGAGCACCCCATCCACCTGCGCGACAAGATGATTGATGTCCGAGCGTGTCACCACCAGCGGCGGAGCCAGGTAGATCATGTCGCCGCCCCGGCCCAGGAGGCCGTGACGGGTGAGCGCGGCTTCCATCTTCTGGCGGAGGCCGGCCTCGGGCGGGAACTTCACCCGCGTCTCTCGGTCTTTAACCAGTTCCACGGCGCAGAGGAGGCCCATCCCGCCGCGGACCTGGCCCACGAGGCGGTGCTTGTAAAGGCCTTCAAGCCCCTCGAGGAGCCAGGCTCCCATCTCCGCGGAATTTTCGACCAGCCGTTCCTTCTCAAAGATGACGAGGTTGGCCAGGCCCGCGGCGCAGGAGGCAGGGTTGCCGCCGAAGGTGATGAGGTGGCGGAACACCTTGTCGTCGTCGCCAAGGAAGGCGCTCGCGACCTTCCTGCTGGCAACGGCGGCGCCTATGGGGAGATAGCCGCTGGTGAGGGCTTTGGCCACGGTGAAGATGTCGGGCCCCACGGCCCAGTGCTCCGTCGCGAACATCTTCCCGGTGCGCCCGAAGCCGGTGATCACCTCGTCGCAGATCATCAAGACTCCGTACCTGTCGCAGATCTCCCGAACGGTTGGCCAGTACTCCGGGTGAGGCACGTGGACACCCGCGGACACGGAGATGGGCTCACCAATGACAGCGGCCACGGTGGCCGGGTTCTCGTACTCGATGGCCCGGCCTACCTCGCGAGCGCACTCCAGGTTGCACCCTCCCTGGTCCCGGCAGTACACACAGCGGTACTGGTCAGGCCCCTGCACATGGATATTGCCCGGCATCAGCGGGCCGTAATCGGCGGGAAAG
>CAZPYZ010000093.1:0-10907 GCA_964590215.1 uncultured Dehalococcoidia bacterium
GCACCTCAGCGCGAAAGTGCTCTTGCTCGGCCGTGTACTCGACTTCGAAGTTCATCGCGGGGCCTCCCTATCGCCGCAGACCTTTGCGTCTGCCCGGTGCTCTTGCACCCAAGCCTTGAACCGGGCCTGGACTTTGGACCTTGGACTTTGGACGTTGGACGTGCAGGGCGGGCCCATCGTATGAACTTTCCTCTGACAGGGTCAAGGCGGTACCATTAGGTACGCCCCACTGGTTGGCTCGTTATGCATGCGGGTGTGCACCTAGCGGCTCATTTTCCGGCAGGATGACGGGAGATGGTGAATAAGGGAGAGCTATGAAGATCGCTATCGGCACTGACCATGCTGGGTACTTCCTGAAAGAGTCTCTTAAGAGACGGCTCGCCGAGGACGGGCATACCGTGCTAGACGTCGGCAACCATAACACCGACGCGGTGGACTATCCGGATTTCATCAAGGCCGCCTGTGAGCTGGTGATCCGAGGGGAAGCGGACCGGGGTATCGTCCTCGGCGGATCTGGCCAGGGGGAATGTATCGCCGCGAATAAGTTGCCGGGCATCCGCGCCGCCCTCTGCCACGACACCTACACCGCCCGGATGAGTCCGGAGCATAACCATGCCAACGTCCTCTCCCTCGGGGCCAGGGTAGTCGGCGAGGAGCTTGCCTGGGACGTCGTGCGCATTTGGCTGGACAGCCGCTGGACGGGAGACGAGCGCCATGTCAGGCGTTTGGGCAAGATAGCTGCGTGGGAGCAAGAGCGCCGGTTCCCCTTCCGAGAGCTCGCCCGCCACGGGCAGAGCGTCTGGTGCGACTATATCGAGCGGGGAATGCTGACTTCTGGGGAGTTGCGCCGCCTTATCCGGGAGGGCCTTGCGGGGGTGACTTCCAATCCGACCATCTTCGAGAAAGCAATCGCAGGCAGCGCCGATTACGCGGACGCCATCCGGACCTTGGACCAAGCAGGGAGAGACCCGGTTGAGATCGTCCAAGCCCTTACCATCGCCGACATCCGGGAGACGGCCCGACAGTTGCGTCCCATCTATGACCTGACCGATGGAGCGGACGGCTTCGCCTGCCTGGAGCTGCCACCCAAGCTGGCTCACGACACCAGGGGCTCCATCGAGACGGCGCGGCAGCTCTGGTCGGCCCTGGCCGAGCCGAACGTGATGATCAAGGTGCCAGGTACCCCAGAGGGTGTCCCGGCCATCGAGGAGCTCATTGCGACCGGGGTTAACGTCAACGTCACCCTCTTGTTCTCGCTCGCGAGCTACGAAGCCGTCGCCCAGGCGTATATCCAAGGGTTGGAGCGGCGTGTCAACGAGGGTCTGCCAGCTGACCGCATCGCCTCGGTGGCCAGCTTCTTCGTGAGCCGCCTGGACACCGCGATCGATCCGCTCTTGAGCGAGGAGCGCCTACGAGGAAAGGCGGCCATAGCCAACAGTAGAGCCGCCTACCAGCGCTTCAAGACGATCTTCTGGGGACCGCGGTGGGAGCGGTTGGCAAACCACGGCGCACGGGTCCAACGTCTGCTCTGGGCCAGTACCAGCACTAAGAACCCGGCGTACCGGGACGTCCTCTACGTCGAGGAGCTCATCGGGGCCCACACCGTAAACACCATGCCTCCAGCCACCCTGGACGCATTCCGGGACCACGGCTACGTCCGCCTCAGCCTAGAAGAGGACGATGGCCAGGAGGTCCTCGCGGACCTACGGGAAGCCGGCGTTGACCTGGATGTGGTGACGGACCGGCTGCTTAGGGACGGGGTCAAGGCCTTCGGTGATTCCTACGACGCGCTGGTGAAGGCGGTGGGGGCGCGGCGGGAAGAGCTGGCAGCCACGAGATAATCCTCGCGATGGCGGGGATCGTGGGCTGAGGAGTTGTCGGTGGACAGCTCGTGCTGGACTCCGGCCTTAGGATCTGTTCGCTAACAACCGCTGCACGTCGCAGAGGCCCGCACAGGCGAGGGCGCCTGTGCCCCATGCTTCATGGTGTTCGGGCGCGGCACACCCTGCGGCCAGGCATCCGTACGAAGCGATTATTGCCGAACGGCTACTTAGCGGATACGCCTGAACAGAGTGGGAACTTCCTCGGCGGCGGAACGGCTTACGCCGGGACCGAGCGCCCGCTCAACAGTGCAGGGATCACCGAGACATCGTCCACACCTTCGAGTTGGTCTATGAGCTGAACCACCTGTTCCAGCGCTTGCTTCTCGATGGGACAGGACGAGTGGCCAGCGCAGTCCATGAACTTCTCCAGCAGTTGCTCATGACTCAGGGGGCGGCTGGGATGTCCAGGAGGGATGTCCACGCGGACCGCGTGATGCTGCCCGCCCTCAGTGGTGACCTCCACCACTCCCGTGCGCTCCAACGCGCTGTCCACGGAGTAGCTAGTGCGCCCAGCGAGGCGCACCGCTGCCGGCTGGTCTAGCCCGCTGGACCCTGGCTGCAGGTCAGCAAGAGTCACCGTCCCATTGGCCAGGGCCTTGGCCACCGAGAAGGGGATGCTATCCTCGGCTTGGACTGGCGTCCGCGGACGGAGTCGTGTGGCCAGCGGCTCGCAGAAGGTGCGGGCATGGTCGCCGCCTCGCAGGTGGACCTTCTCGATGGCGTGTGGCCTCAGGCCGTGTTGGAGTCGCAGTTCGATGGCAGCCTGAATAAAGGGATGGGCCGCTGCCGTGGTCGGCCAAGGCTTGAACCCCACGGCCAGGAGGGTGAACCGCTCCCCCAAGCCATCCAGCAGGGCAGCACGGTCATAGCGGCCGTGGTAGTACGTCTTGAAAAACCCCGCCTCGCCGGTGAACACGTCGCAGTCTGCCTCCAATCCTTCCTGGCTGAGCAAGGCGCTGAGGACACCGCCGTGGTTGCAGAAGGCGGCGTAGATCGCCTTGGCGGGGCGCCCCTCCAACACCGGCTGACGGCCGCCGGAGCATTGCATCAAAGCCAGCGCAAAGGCGCTGTGCATCTGCCGCGGCGTAAGGCAGAGAACGCGTCCCGCGCTCGCGGCACAACTGAAGTAGCCAGGCATTTGGGTAGGCTGGGGCTTGGCCTCCGTGAATCCCTCCTCCGCCCTACTGATCCCTGCACCGATCCTCGCCATGACCTCGCAGCCGGCAGCCAGGGCCGCGAGAAATTGCTTGCCGCTCACTCCTCCGGCCTTCTCGGCGACCGCAAGGGCCGCCGGTATGCTGGTGACGCCCAGGTGCCCGGCACCCCCGACAGACACGTCGTCATAGTTCAGCGCGTGGGAAAGGCCCCCGTTGACCAGCGCCCCAAACAGCGCTGGCACCCGCTGGGCCAACCCGAGCAGCCAGCACTCTTCCGCCCCGCCCGCTCGTAACCCTACCCCTACAAGCTCCCTGCACCCTGTTCCCAAGGTCGTGGCCGCGAGAGTGGTGCCGAGGGTATCCAGCAAGATCAGCTTTAGAGCCGAGACGACACCCTCCGGCAGTTTCTCGTAGGTGACTCCGGCGGCGTAGTTTGAGAGTGCTCGGGCGATTTCATCTGTGTTCATGGGAATCCCCTTGAATCGGCGGTGGGGCCTGCACGCAGGGCCTTCTAACTATCTGGTGATAGCCTGCTCCGGCTCAAGGACATAGTGGCGTTCCCGTCCGACCGCTTCAGCCGGGACGGCGCCGACGTTCGCCCGCTTTTGAAGTGCCTGGAGAAAGCGCGGTGGGGCTGCACTCGACCACGGGGGATATGTCAGCTACCTCGAGAACCGAACTGATCAGGGAGCACCAACTAAGACCGACGACCTTTGAAGCACCGGCTGTCCGGGCAGGCAGCAACTCGCGTCCGGGCCACCATCTGCCCGGGCGACCTCCAGAGTGTATCGCGCGGGAGGTAAAGGGATCCCGGGATAGCCGAACCAGACCAACCTGCACCCCGCAGGGCCGGGGAGAGCCAGGGGGCGCCAGTCGGCTGCATCTTTATTTCCCGGAACTCGGAGATAGCGAAGTCTAGGCGGGAGAGCCCTTCCTTGCGCCGGCTGGTATCTTCCAGGAGCAACTCCGCTCGTGGGCGCGGCCGGGGCGGCAGTAGTAAAGGGTTGGTCTCCGGGCGCCGGCGCGGCCTCCCTAAGTTGCGCTCAGGGGCTGCGGGGCATGATTGTGGGGAGCGTGGTTCCTTCAGGCTCTTGCCTCCTCTCGTCGAGAGGCGAGATAGATGCCCGCCAGCACTAAGGCAGCCCCCACGCCCTGGATCGGGAAGAGCCGTTCGCCGAGGGCAATTGCAGCGATGGCCACGCCGGTGACGGGCTCAAGGTAGGTGTAATTCATGGTCGCCTGGGGCCCCCAACGTTCGATGGACCGGACCCAGAGCGCGGTCGCAGCCGCAAGGCCGAAGATGGCCATATAGAGCAGCCCGGCCCAGGCGGCTACTGACACGTGACTCCAGTCCACCGTCGCAGCCTCCGGGGCAGCCAGGGGAAGCAGAGTGCAGCCCGCGAGGGCGAGGGACCACCCCGCCGCCCTTGCTGGCCCTGTCGCTCGTGCTGCTGGACCGACGGCGATTCCGAACCATGCCCAGGCGATGGATGCGGCGAAGGCTAAGAGATTGCCGAGCAAGTCCTGTCCCAGCTCGAGGCCGGTCCCTCCCATCACAAGCACCACGCCGCCCAGGCCAAGGAGGAGTCCCAGCCATTGGAGGAGCATCAGGCGCTGTGCTGTGGTAACCGCCAACCAAACGGCGGCGACCAGGGGCGAGGCGCCGAGCAAGATAGCACTCGCGCTGGCGGACGTACGCTCAAGGCCTTGGAGGAAGAGGAGTTGAAACGCCAGCTGCGCCAGGCCAGGAGCGAGCATCGAACGCCACCAGAAGGACCGCGCCGGGGTTACCGGCGACCGGGGGCCGATGGCAAAAAGCAGCGGTAGAGCGATGGGGATGCGGGCTGCCAGGAACGTCAGAACAGGCATTTCCCGCAGCCCGAACTTCGCCGCGGTGAAAGTACCGCCCCACAGGAGCACCGCAAGAGCCGGCTCGACGAGGAACCCCCGCCGAATCCCGGCCGTCAGTTTCATCTAATGACGGCGGCCCCGTACGCCTAGAGGAGCAGGGCCGTGATCAGCGGCTCGATCCAGCCAGGCGCTTCCTGCGCCCGCGGCACGATCGCGGGGGCCGTTATGGCGTCGTGGGCACCTCCAGCCAGATTCGTATGAAAATGACCTTTGGCCCGCCCTCGGACGCTCCGCAGCAGATAGCCGCCTTTCATCCCCAGTGGCGCCGGCGACCGGCATTACCGATTCTTTGACAAGCTCAGCGTAATAGGGGACCAGTGAGTGCGCCGTATCCGGCCGCACTCCTAGCCAGAAACCGTCGCGGGCTCTCGCACCGCCACAGGCTCCTGCCGCAGCGCGGGGAGCACCTCTTTCCCCAATAGTTCAATACACCGCACCGTGTCGTCATGAGTCATGTGCCCGTCCATGGCCCAAAGACACATGTGCCCCACCCCGAGCAGGTCCCTCACGTACCTGAGCTTCTGGATGACCTGATCTGGGGTGCCGACCACGACCTGGTAGTTGTCCTGGGCCTCCTGGTAGACCAGCCCGTCGAAGGGCCTGGAGACGGCCCGGA
Source organism: uncultured Dehalococcoidia bacterium (assembly GCA_964590215.1). Lineage (GTDB taxonomy): Bacteria > Chloroflexota > Dehalococcoidia > SHYD01 > SHYD01 > CAZPYZ01. The sequence continues at coordinate 5,568 of CAZPYZ010000093.1, forward strand.
GCCGCCGGATACCAGCCACGTCGACGGTGGCGTAGCCGGGCGGCGCCATCCACTCCCTGGGCTGCTTGGCCAGCGCCCCCTTCTGCCAGAAGAAGTTCAGGCCCTCATCCAGGGCCTTCTTCTCTGAGTCGGCGACGAAGACCCGGATGAGGTAGCCGATGTGCTCGGGTCCCATCTGGTAGCCCACCTCCTCGGCCGTCTCTCGGTAGATCTCGATAAGTTCTTTTGTCTGCTCCAGGAACGACCCCAACACGACGTAGGGGTAGCGGTGCTGCGCCGCCCACACGACGGTTTCCGGGCTCGCCGTCCCAGGGACCATCACCGGCGGGTGCGGCTTCTGGAGCGGCAACGCCCAGGGGTTAACGACGCGGTACTGAAAATGTTTGCCCTCCCAGCGGAACGGCCCGGGCCGGGTCCAGGCCGCCAGGATCAAGTCGTGGGCCTCCTCGAAGCGCTCCCGGTTGTACGCCGGGTTGACGTTGTTGGCCAGGCTCTCGACGCCACCCCCACGCACGAACCCGGAGATAAGCCTGCCCCTGGAAATGCAGTCGATCATCGCCAGCTCTTCCGCCAGACGCAGTGGGTTGTCGATGACGGGCAGGGGATTGCCTAGCATCAGGATCTTTGCCTGCTTCGTGATCTTGGCCAGCACAGCTCCTGTGATGTTGATGGACGCCTGCATACAGAAAGGGGCCGTGTGGTGCTCGTTGATCATGATCCCGTCGAAGCCCACCTCGTCCGCGACGGCGTACTCGTCGTGGTAGCGGCTGAAGAGCTCGCTGGCCAGCTTCGGATCATAGTTGGTGTTGGGGAAGGTCAATCGGAGGGCCGGGTACTGGTCCTGCAGCGCCGGGTCGTATCCCGTGTAGGGCTGCTCGCTGAAGTAATAGTAATTCGTTATCATCGCCTACCTCCTGAGGATTGCGGGCTCCAGTCTGCACGCACGGACGCGCTCGCCCGTGCCACATTACGACGACAGGAACTTCCGCACGACTCCGGCCAGCTCGGCAGGTTTCTCCAGATGGGCCCAGTGTCCGCACTGATCTATGGTACGCAACAAGGCGCCTGGTATCGCCCGCCCATAGAGCTGCCCGCATTCCACTGGCACGATCCGGTCTTCCGCACCCCACACCAGCAGGGTCGGAACTCGCACCTTGGCCAGCATCCCCGGCAACGCCGGGTCGTACATGTACGGCCGGTAGCACATCCGAATGGTCATGGTCTTGGCTGCTTCTCGGATGCCGCCGAACTCGGGGATGGGCCCGCTTCCGTAGATGCGCTGGTACTCTGGACACTTCTGAGGATCATGAAAGGATCGCTCTATGACCTGGGTCCAGGGAGTGATGAAGATGTCGAAAATCTCCTCGTGCTCCGGGCGCAGCCCCGCCGCTCCAACCAGGACCAAGCGGCGGATGCGGTCCGGGCACATCACAGCCATCTGTGCCGCGATCCAGCCCCCCACTCCCGTCCCCACCAGGTTGACGGGTCCGATCCCTGCCTCCTGAAGGAACCAGTTGTAGAACACGGCCTGGTGCGGCACCGTGCTGATCCAGTCAGGGGCATCTGTGTGGCCGTAACCGGGATGGGAGGGCGCGTACACCGTGGCATCCTCAGACAACGCCTCATGGAAGGACAGCCAGCCCTCGAACCCTTCCTCGCCGTGGAGTACCAGCAACGGGGACCCGCCCCCGGCCTTGAGCAGGTACAGTTCGGTCTCGGCGACCGTGTGTCGCTCCTCGGTATAGCGTGCGGCGCCCGTTGTCACAGGGGGAAGTATGCCCCTTTACGTCAGCACCCGCAACCAAGCGTCCCAAAGAAGGGCCTGGATACCCACGCCAGCGGCCAGGGAAAAGTAAGCTGCCAAGGGTTCGACGCGGTGCAGCGCCAAACCCACCACCGCGTTAGCCAGCAGCAGCGCGAGCCCCCCAGCGGGGAACAGGAAGAGCTCCCCCTTGCTCGCGGCACGGTCCACTATCCCCACAGGCGTAAAGTGCACCGGCACCAGGTCGGGTAGAGCGGGCATTGCCAGCGCCAGGGAGGCGAACAGCCCGAGGTTCAGCGCGAGGCCCAACAGGACCAGGGCCACGACCGTCCGGTCGTGCCAGGCCGGCAGCTCCCACGGCCACCAACGAGTCGCCTCCTGGCGTATCTCCTCGGTGGGCCCCAATCGGGCCCGCAGGTTCAGCTCCTCAGCAAAGCTCAGCGGGTCAGGAGGGGAAATGGCATAGGTCTGGGATGGCGTGACCACCAGCGTTGGCGCCTGTCCCGTGGCAAAAATAAGCGTGCTGTCGTCGCTCTCGCCAACGCGGTATCCCGGCCACCAGATTCCTCGAAAGGGGGAGCGCACCCCCGAGCTGCCTTTAGCCTTCGGCAACACCGCTTCCTCCTTTGGGATGGCGGGGGCTAGAGGACGCCCCTGAAACTTGGACGGGAGGGCCAGCCCGGTGATTTCCTTCAAGGGTATACAGCACCGGTTCCCCGCCCAGGCGATAACGAGCGCGTTGCGATCAAGCTCGTAGCGAAGGCTCCAGCAGCCATAGGTCCAGTAACAAGCGGCGAGGGCCAGGATGAGCAGGACCGCCGCGAGGAGGCCGGCCGTGAATGATGTGAAGCTGGCCGTCTCAGTAGCGACTCGCGCGATGAGCGCGAGAGCGGAGCCAACGAGAACCGCCGAAATCGAAACGCCGGTCAGGACGCCGAGACGCCGTCTGGGGCGTAGAGTCAGCATCCGTCGCGTCAGCGCCGCGCGCCGGTCAGAGGCAGTGAGGAAATGAGGAAGTCAGGAAGTGAGAAAGTCAGGGGCCCGGCCCCTCTTGGAGAGCCTTCGCTGCGGTCAGGAGGAGGGCGAAGCAACCCGCTCCCGGGAGTAGGCCGGCGTGCACCAGTCCAAGTACTTCGGATTCTTGCCCTGGATAACGTCGAAGTAGAGGTCCTTCAAGCGCCCGGTAATGGGGCCCAAGCCCCCATCGCCGACCTTCCGCTGGTCTACTTCGATGACTGGCGTAACGTGGGCCGCGGTGCCAGTCATGAAACACTCGTCTGCTGTGTAGAGCTCCGAGCGCACGATGGACCGTTCGACGGTTTCCACACCCAGCTGTTCCCGTGCAAGGGTGATAACCGATTCTCGCGTGATGCCGACGAGGATGTCATCGGACACCGGTGGGGTAATAAGAGTGTTCCGCCAGACGATGAAAATGTTCTCCCCAGACCCTTCTGAAACATGGCCACTGGCGGTGAGCTGGATCGCCTCGTCGTAACCGTTCTCATTGGCCTCCGTCTTCGCGAAGGCACTGTTGACGTACTTGCCTGTGACCTTGGCCAAAGTCGGGATCATGTTGTCGCTTATCTGCTGCCAGGCGACCGTGCCACACCGTGCCCCAATCTCGAAATCAATATAGGCGCCCAGGGGAGCAACGAACATGAGGAAGTCGTCCGCTATTCCGTGCAGCTTCACCCCTATGACCTCTCCGCTCTTGTATCCGATAGGGCGCACGTACATGTCTTCCTGGTACCCGCACATCTGGACCAGTTGCAGGGTAAGCTCGCAATAGTCATCGATGGAATAGGGTAGGTGGATCTTCATGATCTCGCACGACCGTCTGAAGCGCTCGAAGTGGTCCCGGACCCGGAAAAGATACAACTGCTGCTGATCGGCGTTCCAGTTGCCTCGGATCCCCTCGAAGACCCCAGTGCCGTAGTTGAACGCGTGGGTCATCACGCCGATTTTCGCCTCAGAGAGGGGCACGAACTGCTTTTGAAAGTAGGCGTACTGAGTCCCCATACCACGCTCCTAGACGAAATCCGGCTGGAATCTCCTAAACCTGTGAAATCTGTGGTTTCCGGTTACTGGAAGGCGTCCTTGTACTCTACGGGCTTCTCGGGCAGCTCCCAGTAGAGCATCACTGCGTCCATCTGGCTGATGGGCTGCACGAAATCGTGGGCCGGCTCGAAACAGTCGGTGCTGCTGGTCCGGTACTGGACGAAGTAGTTGTCGTCGTCGGTCTTGAAGAGGAACTGGTTCCGGCCGTCCCGCTCCTCGCTGTTCCCGTCCCAAAACGCGTCATGGGCGATGAGGGTCGCCTTGTCCGTCGAGTAGCGCTTGCCACCTATATAGGCAGTCATCCGTAAGGGTCGCATCAGTGCCTCCAGCCTCACCCTTCTCCAGGTGCTTCACCGCGTTCTGAAGGGAAGGGGCGCAGCCCGAGTGTAACATCGGGGATTTGCTGCGACAAGGCGCTGGTTAGCCATTAGCAATTAGCTCCCCGCTCCCCCACGGTGGGGGGGCGGGTTAACAGCTAACAGCTAACCAGGTAAGAGCTACGAGCTAACCAGCTTTCTGACGAGGGTCCCAGATGTCCCGGAGGGCGTCCCCCAACAAGTTCCAACTGAGGACGGCGAGGCTGATGGCCACCCCTGGCCAGACGGCCATCCAGGGCGCCGCAAGCATGTACGTCCGGCTGTGGCCGCTTAGCATGCTGCCCCAGGCGGGCGCCGGTGGTGGGACCCCCAACCCCAGGAAGCTCAAGGAGGCCTCCGTAAGAATGGCTTGCGCCAGGCGGAGGGTGGCGATGACGAGGATCGGGGCGATCACGTTGGGAAGGACGTGGGCCACCATTTGCCGCAACGGTGACGCACCCAGGGCGCGCGCAGCCTCCACGTACATGTTCTGCTTCTCCGCCATCACCGAGCCGCGTATCACGCGGCTGGTACTGGGAATGCCAACCACCCCCACGGCGACGATGGTCTGGGTCAGGCCGGGACCGAGGGCGGCCAGCACGGCCAGGGCGAAGATGATAAGGGGAAAGGCCATCCAGGCATCCATCACCCGCTGGACGACCAGGTCCAACTTGCCGCCCGCGAACCCCGAGACCAGGGCAATGGCCGCACCGAGGCCGGTGCTGAGGATCATGGCTGCGATGCCTATCTGGAGGGAGATGCGGGACCCGTGGATGATGCGGCTGAACAGGTCCCGTCCCAGGTTGTCGGTGCCAAACAGATGGAGCGGGGTCGGCGGCTGCATGATGCTGTCGTAGTCCTGGAAGACGGGGTCGAAGGGAGCGATGGCCTCGGCGAACAGCGCCATGAAGACCATGACAAGAATGATGACGAGGGACATCGCGCCGACGGGCTTCCTACGGGCGGCGCGCCACAGGTTGGCGGCGCGCGGGCGAGTCGTGACCGCCGGTAGACCGGCGGTGGTGGTGCCTGCCGCGGTCACCCCGTGCCGCCTTTCGAGGAGTATCGGATCCGGGGATCGAGCCAGCCGTAGGCGAGGTCAACCACGAGGTTGATGATCACATAGCAAAAGGCCAGGAAGAGCACGTTCGTCTGGATCACAGG
>CAZPYZ010000094.1:0-10907 GCA_964590215.1 uncultured Dehalococcoidia bacterium
GCTGTCATGCTGACGAAGGAAGCATCTGGTGGGGAGGCCCCGCCACCGCCAGACCCTTCGTTCCTCAGGGTGACAATACGCTGCTTCGTCACCGTATTAATGAAACAGACTGCTAAGGAAACGGGTGGGCCAGCGGGTTTGGACGGGGAGTGTTGGCCTGCCCGATTCAGACACTACGGGGACATCGCAGCGCGGGACCGAGCTAAACCAGGGGGGCCACGGGTAGGCGGCCCAGGGCAGCCTCGGCCCATTTTCCGACCTGCAAGAGGTATCCGTCGGCCAGCATTGGGGCGATGATCTGGATGCCCAGAGGCAGGCCCTCCGGCGAGAGCCCGTTGGGCACCTGAATGGTGGGGACGCCCAGAAGGCTCCAGCAGCTCTGGAACGACGGGTCACCACCGCCTTCCGACGCTTTCGGAGCAGGGCCCGCCGCCGTGGGCGTCAACAGCACGTCCACCCGAGTGCGCATGATCTCTTCGACCTCCCCTCGCAGGTAGCGCTTGATACGCTGAGATTGGAGGTAGTACTCCGTTGGGATGAGCCGCGCCATCTCGTCGGGCATGAACAGCGTGCGCCCCGAGGGAGCCCGTCCCCGTACCAGGCCCTCCTCCCTCCAGGGCGACTTCATGGTCGCCCGTTCGGTCACGAAGATGATTCCGTGAGCGTACCAGGAGAGCCGGAACTCCTTCGGAAGAACGACGTCCAGCACCTCCGCTCCAGCGGCTGCGAACCGTTGCAGGGCGGCCTCGGTCGCCGCCTGCATCACCGGCGCCGATGTCTCCATGAAATACTCCCGAATGATGCCGATGCGCGGCGGCCGGAAACCGGTCATGTCGATAGTTGGCCCCGGCGCCGGGCCGGGCAAGGTGGACGGGTCTCGCGGATCCGGACCTGCCAGGGCTGCGTAGACCATCGCGATGTCGTCGACGCTTGGCGCCATGATGCCGACGTGGTCGAGGCTCCAGGCGTTGAGCACGAGGCCGAAGCGGCCGATGCGGCCGAAGCTGGGCTTGAACCCCACCACCCCGTTGAACATAGCTGGCCGCAAGTGCGAGCCCGCGGTCTGTTCACCGATGGTGAACGGCAGCTCGCGCGCTCCTGCGGCCGCACCGGAGCCGGTGCTGGAGCCGCCGGGGGTGTGCTCCAGGTTCCAGGCATTGCGGGTCACCGTGCCGCCCGCCCAGAGCTTGCCCACCAGCACCGCCCCGGCGGCCTTCAGCCGGGTGACGACCGTGGCGTCCTCCGGCTGTGGCGCCCCTTTGGGTAGGGTCACGTCTCCCTGGCTGGGCATGCCGGCCACGTGGTAGGCCTCCTTCACACCGAAGGGAACGCCGTGCAGCGGCCCGCGCAGCCGCCCTGCCCTGGCTTCGGCGGTGAGGGCCTCCGCCTGCATCCGGGCGCCGCCTTTATCGAGGGTCGTGAACGCCCTCACCCTCGCCTCCACAGCCTCGATTCGTGCGAGGAACGCCTCTGTTACCTCCGCCGGCGTGAGCGCTCCCGACGCCACGGCCCGGGAGAGTTCGACCACATCCAGCTTGTAGATGGCCTTGGCTCCGGTGGCTGCGGTAGTCATGATCAGGTCGCGCTAAGGGAACAGGGGGGCGACATTAGTGGGCAGCGGGTTAGCGCTGATCGCGCTCATCGCCCCCGCCAGCGCTCTTAGCGAGGGCTCCAGAACCCGGGCACCTTCCTCACCGTACTCCCGGACCGCCGCCGCTCTCAGTTCGGCGTAGGCTTCCTCTTCTGCAACCGGTGGATGTAAACGCATAACCCCTCGCCTTGCCCGGATTCTGGGCGGACCTCTGGTGGCTCTCTCCCCGTTACAGCCCCATGAGCGCAGCCGCGTTGCCTCCGAGGACCTTCTGCTTGGCCGTCTCGGACAACCTGGTGCTCTGGAGGACGGGTCCGATGGCGCCTCCCGGCGGCAGCGAATCCCAGTGGGGCTGGTCCGTAGCCAGCACCAGGTTGTCGTCGCCCAGCGCCTCCACCGCCCACTCGAACAACGGGTCTTCGAAGGGCTCGCACCCCACGTAGACCTGCTGCTTAAAGATCTCGCTGGGCCGCCGCTTGAGCCAGGGGACAAGGTGGCCCAGCTTCTCGTGGTGCTCGTCCATTCGCCCCAGCCACCAGGGCATCTGGGACGCGCCGGTTTCCAGGGCGATGACTTTGAGGTCCGGATGCTTTTCGAGGATGCCGCCGCAGATGAAGACCAGGCAGCAGACCATAGTCTCGATGACCCGGCCGACCATATGAGAGAAGAAGAAGTTCTCGATGAACCGCTCCTCTCCCAAGGAACCCGTCTTCGTGTCGTGGAAGATGATGGGCAGGCGGAGGCGCTCCAGCTCCGTCCATACTGGGTCGTAGTACGGGTCCCACCACTCTCGGCCCAGCACCGGGACCGCCTTCATGTTCAGGCCTTTTGAGCCCATCGCTGCGATCCGGTTCAGCTCGCCGATGGCCTGGTCCCGGTCCTGAAACGGGATGCTGCCCGCCCACATGAGTCGGTCCCGGTACTGGGAGGAGAAGTGGGCCATGTAGTTGTTCTGGGTGCGGCAGTAGGCGGCGGCCAATTGCGGGTCCTCGGGGAACCACATCAGGTCCAGGGCGCCGGAGTTGGGAGAGAGCACGGCGATATCGATCCCGTCCTTGTCGAGGTTCCGCACCCGTCCCTCCGGGGTGAGGTCCTCCGGGCGGACCCAGTTCGGCTTCTGGGCCTGCCCCACCACCTCAGAGCCCAGCATCACCTGGTTGCCGACCAGGGTTCGGGCCCGTTCGCCCTCTCTCACGGGGAGCCGTTGCGGGAGGTAAGGCCGCCACGGCTCCTCGATGAACTCTGGCCAGTGGGCGACATCGCCCACGAGGTGGCTGTCCAGGTCGATGATTTTGGTCCCGCCGATTGGCATGGTCAAGTCTCCAGTCAGAGGAATTGGTGTTCCCGTCGGGGCCGAAGGGCGGCCGTAGCCCTTCACGTAGGGCTAATCGTGCCAAGCCTAGGCCGTTTCCCTCGGAGTGTCAAAACCGACGATACCCCGCGGATTGGGCTGCCAGCGCGGCTGGGCCCATCCCTGCGTCATGGCCGCGCGGCGTGGTTGGACACCCAGTGGGTGGCCAGATGTGATAGTCTGCTCCCACCTGTAGCGTCCACCGTCGGAGGCAGCGGTCCGTTGGAGCGGGGTGCTCACTGGATACCTTCGGTCCTTTCCCTGTTTGGCCTGGTGGCGTGTGCCCTCGTCACGGCCACTCCAACTCCGCCGACCGCTCCCAGTGGGAACGCTGATCCTCTCGGCGAGGGGGACACCGCGTTGCCACTCAGCGACGATCTGGTGAACTGGGAACTGTATCGAGATCCCAGGGCTAGATTCGAGTTCCGCCATCCCCCAGCGTGTACCATCATCCGGCACAACGATGCATCGGTAGGGGTAGGAAGCCGTATTGAGCTGGCGATTCGGGACGCTTCGGCCGGCAGCCTCGTCGACAACGTGAGGGAGTTCGTCGAGCAGAAGGTGCAAACCAACGGCTGGACCATTGAAACCCAAGGGCCGTACCACGCGGGCGCGCTGTACACACAGTGGACGATCTTGACCAGGTTCACACGAGAGCAATTCTAGTTCGCCCTGGGGAGGGGGCGGCCCTCCCTGGGAGCGTCTATCAGTACAAAGCGACGGCCGAACAAACACACGGTGCGTACGCCGCCCTGGAGATCACGGCTCCGGTTGGTTACAAAGGACCTCCTTTGCACCGTCATCCGGCCGAGGAAGAAGCCTGGTATGTGCTGGATGGCGACCTGACATTTACCGTCGAGGGGGAGAGCTTTCGCGCCGGCGCGGGTTCCTTCGTGATCGTGCCGCGAGGCTCAGCGCACACCTTTGCCAACGGGGGTTCTGCCCCTGCCCGATATCTGGTGTTGATCTCCCCTCCTACGTTTGCAGACATGTTCCGAGAGCGAGCGCTCGGAATCTCAGCGGAAGCTCTGCACAAGAAGTACGGCATCGAGACCTTAGGTTGATGCCGGCCCTCCCATCTGGTGATGGTGATGACACGCCTGGTCATGAGGTTGCACCGCTCGGGTCGAGCCGCTTCATGCGAACCGGGGCGTTCAGCGCACGGGGCCGTGCCGGGGCAAAATTGAACCGCAGGTGCAGTCCAACCGGCTGGTAGTCTCCTCGTCGAGCACCCCGCCGCGCATGGTGAACACCGGCGTGGGCGATGGGGTCAGCGGGAGGTTGAGGAGGTCGGAAACACTGGGCGTGGTACAGACCGTGGGAGTAGCGGCTGCCCCAAGATCGGCCACGGCTGGGGTGGCGCGATGCACGTGTGGCCAGGAGCGCAAGCAGGAGGAGGGTGATCGTCACGTCCGCCAGCTTAGCCCAGTGTGTCGCCCTATATTCCGGTAGTGTTCGCAGGAGTCAAGGCGGGTGGAAACAAGAACCCCAAGGGCCCTGAGTGCCCGCACTCGCGGTTGACATTGACAGCAACCCCCGGTCATGATCTCCACACTCAGCCGGCCCCCTGGCGGGAAGGGACACTCGTGCTGGGCCGAGGCGGCTCAGCGCCACTGATTTGTGCGGTTCACAAAAGGTGAGCCAGCGAGACAAAGGGAGGCGAAACCATGACCACCAGAACCTACTCCGTCGTGGACTGCGACGGCCACGTCATCGAGGCGGCGGACGAGATGCTCCGCTTCATGCCGGACCCCTTCCGCGGCTCCATCGCGCGGGGGCGGGACACCCAGCGCCTCTTTCCGAGTTTGGACGGCATGCACATGCCCCAGGCCCACCGTGCCGGCGCCCGGGGCCGTGAGCGGGTGGACGCGAGCGAGTTTCGCACCGGCTCCGCCGAGGACTGGGTGGCCTTCCTGGACAAGGCGGAGATCAAGCAGGCGGTCATGTTCACCACTCAGGGGCTCGCGGTGGGCATCATTCAGAACCCGGACTACGCCGTGGCCGTGTGCCAGGGCTACAACGATTACGTGTATCACCAGTACCGGCGGGTGAGCGACCGTCTCCACCCCATGGCGCTCATTCCCATGCAGAACGTGAAGGAGGCGGTGAACGAGCTACGGCGGGCCGTGGTGGACCTGGGCCTCCCCGGCGCGATGCTCCCTACCCGCGGCCTGCCCGTGAACCTGGGCCACGAGCTGTACTGGCCCGTTTATGAGGAGGCCGAGCGGTTGGACTGCGTCCTGGCCCTTCATGGCGGCTCTAACCTGAACATCGGTATGGAGGGGTTTATCGACAACGGGGCTTCCCACATCCTGCATCACCCCCTACCCCTCATCATCAACTTCGTCTCTTTTTTCCGGCAGGGGGCCCTCGACCGGTTTCCCAATCTGCGCCTGGGCTTCATGGAGGGCGGCGCCGGCTGGGTGGCCTTCGTGCTGGATCGCCTGGCTCGGGAGGACGAGTACCGGCCCCGGGAGTCGAGCCTGGACGCGGTGAAGTGGCTCCAGAGCGGCCGCGTCCTCATTGGCTGCGAAGGCAGCGAGGGCACCTTGGGACACCTGGTGCAGCGGGTCGGCGCCACGCCTTTTGCCTATGCTTCCGACTACCCCCATGAGGTGGACGCGCTGAAGGCTCAGGAGGAGATCGAGGAGCTATCCCAGTACCCCGGCATGTCCGATGAGGACCGGGCCGCCCTCCTGGGCGGCAATGCCCTGCGATTTTTTAGGCTCTAGGTCCGAGCCATCGCGTTAGTGGCGCGAGAGCGTCGCGTAATGGGTCGACGAACCGCCTCTACGGATACGATGTTGCAAGCATTCGGTTAGACGAGGGGTTTTCTGCTCTGAGGGAGGGCCACGGTGAAGGCGATCCGCATCCACGAGTTTGGCGACGAGAATGTCCTCAAGTACGAAGACGCGCCCGATCCCTCGGTCGGGCCGGATCAGGTCCTGATCCGGGTGCGCGCCGCCTCGGTCAACCGAGGTGACCTTAACCGACGCCTTGGAGGCACGGCGGGGGCAGCCACGCCCGCGTTGCCACTCATCATCGGTTGGGACGTGGCCGGGGACGTCATTGCTGCGGGACCAACGGTGCACGAGCCTCGGGTTGGCCAGCGGGTGGTGGCCAGGCTGCCAGCGGGTGGCTATGCGGAGTTGGCCTCGGCGCCCGCCGCCACGGTGGTACCCCTGCCCGATGGGGTGAGCTATGAGGCGGCCGCTAGCCTCCCGGTAGCCTTCCTCACCGCATGGGCCGCGCTGCTCCACACCATGAAGCTGTCCGAAGGAGAGACGGTGCTGGTCCAAGCCGCTGGCAGTGGGGTCGGGATGGCGGGGGTGCAGATCGCAAAACATGTGGCCAAGGCAAGGGTGTTTACGACTGCGGGAACTAACGCGAAGGTGGAACGCGGCCGCCAACTAGGCGCGGATGTGGCCATCAACTACACCGAGCGGGACTTCCTCCCCGAAGTCCTACGACAGACCGGCGGCAGGGGAGTCCAGGGGGCGTTGGACATGGTGGGCGGGGACGTTTTCGCTCGCACGCAACGGGCACTGGCCGAGGGTGGACGGCTGGTTTCAGTGGGGCGCAGCAGCGGCATCGCTCCGCAGGTGGACGCCGACCTCGCGAAAACCAGGAACCAACAGGTGATCACCGGCTGGAATCTGGCATCAACGCGGACCCCGGTCGAGGCTGCGCAGGACCTGGCCAGGATCGTGGACCTGGTGGCGGGCGGCACCCTCAAGACCGTGGTGGACCGGGTGTTCCCGCTGTCGGAGGCGGCGGAGGCACACCGCTATCTGGCCAGCCGGGCGCCATTCGGCAAGGTCCTTCTGCAGCCGTAAGATTGTGCCTCGATCGCGCCGCCCTTTTCGGCGGGAGGAATTCATCTCACGGACCCTCACGAACACGGTGACCTGATGGCGCGACCCGAGACGGGATGTCCTATGGCTAAACGCACGGCCGGAAAGCCGGTGACACTGGGGCTGCGCCCCACATCCCAGGTTCACGCAGCGGTCGTTTGCCCCGCCTCCCTGGACTGAGTGCGGCCTTCCGGCCGTACTCCTAGGCACAAGCCTGCTCCCTGGTGTCAGCACTCCGAGCCTCCTGCCCCCGCGCCGTCACCAAGGCCGGGCGCCGGTCGCTCCAGGCATCGCGGGCGAGGCGGGTACGCCCCCTTCACAGGGGTACGGGCACTCGGAGGCTATAGAACCGTTCTGCGTTCTTGCAGAGGATCGCCTCTTTATCACCCTGGGTGAGCTCGTTGTTCTCCAGCAGCTCCCCGATCTCCTCTTTGCAGGTGTCGTTGGTCACCTCGTGGGGGAAGTCGGAGGAGTACAGGAACGGCTTGTTCCCGACCCTTTTCACGGCCTGGCCGATCTCGGGCTCGTGTCCCTCACAACCCACAAACAGGCGCCCCGCCTCGATGTGCCGGCGCAGGTACTCGCTGACCTTCTCACCCGGCTGCGGCCCCTGCAGATCGCCCCGTGGGTCCACCTGGGTATGCGTTTCATGGGCCCGGTCGAAGCGCTCCAGGCACATCAGGAACCAGGCCACGCCAGCCTCCAGGAAGCCAAACCTCACGTTGGGGAATTTGTCAAACATCCCGTTGAACACGATACCCGCCAGCGAGCGCGCCTGGCCGAAGGCATGTCCCAGGGCGTTCACCGGGGTATACACGTTCATATCGTCCAGGCCCAAGCGCCAGTGAGAGCCCCCGTGGATCCCTATCGCACAGCCCAAGCGGTTGGCCTCCTGATACACGGGCCAGTATTCTCGGGAACCGAGGTGCACCGGAAGCCCGTTGGCGGGAAGCATGGCGCCGCACATGCCTAGCTCCCGTACCGATCGACGGAGCTCGTCTACTGCCGCCTCCGGCTCTTGCATCGGGAGCAGCGCCATGCCCTGGAAACGTGGGCTGCGGGTCACGTACGTCGCGTGCAGCCAGTCGTTGTAGGCAGCGGTGAACGCGATGGCCCAGTCGCGGCTGTTGATGTTGCCGACCGACAGCCCCAGGGTGGTATAGAGGACCGTGCACTCGATCCCGACGTCGTCGAGGAACGCCAGCCACTCCTCAGGTCCCACCCTACCCCTGCCGGACCGCATGGCCGGGGTCTCTCCGATCCGAAAGTGCAGATGGTCCAGGGGCGGGACCAGTTGCTCCCTGGTCCGGAAGCCCTTGTCCCGGTAGGGTGGGGGCAGGAACCTGGCGACCTCCTCCGGAGGCTCGTTCAGGTGCCCGTCGCCATCGATTATCCGTATCGCCTGCATCGCTGTTGCTCCTTCCGATTGTTCGGCTCAAGCCTACTTCTCTAGCCAGCTGTCCGTCACCGCCCAGCCGTTGACGTTGAAGTTGGGTTGATAGTTCTTCAGGCGCGGGTTCCAAACATCGAACTCCGAGCGAACGTAGAGGGCCATACCGCAGTAGCATTCCACATTGAGGTAGCGCACTGCATCGCGGACTATCTCCCGGCGTTTAGCTGGGTCGGGCTCCCGCCGCTGGGCTTCCAGCAGCCTGTTCAGGGTTGGGTCGTTCACCAGGTCGTAGTTGTTGCTGGAGGAGGGGTGGAAGATGGCGTAGAGGTAGGAGTCCACGTCTGCCAGCACCGACTTCCCGCTGGAGTTCATGCTGTGAGTATGGAGCTTCTTCTTGGTGGAGTACTCCACAAAATCCAGCCCCTTGGGGAGCAGGTTGACCCCTACCTTCCTGAGCTGGGCCTGTAGCAGCTCCATATCGACAATGTACGAGCGGTCCCGGTCGGTTGGGTACTCGAACTCCACCGAGAGGCCCTGGGGATACCCGGCCTCCCGGAGCAGCCGTTTCGCCTCTTCGGGATCGTACCGGAGAAGCTTTCGGATCTCCTCTTGCGTAAAGGTGTCGGGGAAGGCACCCGCCAGGGCCCACCCGCCTTTGCCCCCGGTTAGCGTGGTCACGAAATCTTCCCGGTCGATGGCCAGGGACACGGCTTTCCGAACGTTGAAGTTGTCGAAGGGTGGTTTGCTGTTATTGATGTACAGGTGCACCGGAGAGCCGCGCAGGTGCTCAAACATGACGAGGTGGGGGGCGCGCGCCTGGAGGTCCCGCCCTTCTCGGAACTGTACTGCCTTATGGACATCCAGTTGCCCAACCTGGAGGGCTGTCAAGGAGGTGCTGTCGTCGGGAATGATCAGGATCCTGACTTCGTCGAGATACGGCTTGCCGGGCTGCCAGTAGTTGGGATTCTTCTTCAGTACCCAGCGGGACCCCTTCTGCGAGGCGGCGGCGTCCAACTGGAAGGGGCCGGAGCCGGCGACGCGGTCCTTGTAGTGCCCATCCTGTTCAAAGATCTCCCGCGGCACAACGTGGAGGAAATCGTGCGCCGAGTAGTTGAGGAAGGGAGCGAAGGGATCCTGGAAGCGCATGACCACGGTGGAGGGGTCGCGGGCCTCCACGCTCTGAAGTCCTTCCAGCAACCAATCGAAGAAGTTCTTGGGGAGTTTCTTATCCTTCACCTCTCCTATCCGTGCCCAGTACTCGAAGCTCCATTTGACGTCGGCCGCGGTCAGCTCCCTGCCGTTCACCGGCGGCAGGTCCGCGAACTTCACGCCCTTGCGCAGATGGAAGGTGAAGGTCGTGGCATCTGGGGACACCTCCCAGCGCTCCGCTAGCTCAGGCCGGATGACCAAGGCGGTGTAATCCGTGTCGGGACCGGCCCTGAATCCGAGAAGGCTATCATAGCTTGCCGCGAGCACCGTCCTGTCCGGTTCGAGATCGCCCTTCTGGCTCAAGTCCCAGCTGTTGGGATCATTGGGACTCCGGGCGTTGAGCACCCCTCCGTGGGTGGGCTTACCGCCGCCGTCGGCGGCCTGGCCCGCCTGCTGGGGTGCCGCGCAGCCCGCGATGGCGAGCGCCGTACCGACCAGTAAGAACCCTGCTGTCCTGAACATGGTCACCTCCTCTGGGAACTGCCCGTAGGGTGGTGAGATTGTACCGCGCCTCCAGGGGCACTATCCGCTCATAGGGGGCGGAGGCACCATCGCGTCACCGCGGTGACCAGCCCACTGCTCTATACTCCTGTCGTCACTTGGCTCCCAGCGCCCGAGCCCAGGAGTGCTGAAATGAATGGGGAACTGGTCAGGACTGAAGCCACTGATGGCGTGCCGCTCGACGGGATATTGGTCAGGCCCGAGGAGGCAGAGGCAACCCACCTGCCCATCGATCTCGTCATCATGCACCACGGAGTCACCGGGAAGTTCTATAACCACCGCGTGTTTACGCCGCTCTCACACCACCTCGTAGCCCGCGGCTGCGCGGTATTGTGCGTCAACAGTAGGGGCCATGATGTTGTGTATACCGTGCAGGTCGGAGAGGAAACCCGGCTGCTCGGCGCTGCCTACGAGATCGTGGACGAGTGCCGCCATGACTGGGCCGCCTGGATCACCTTCGGAGCCAGCCTGGGGTACCGAAAGATCGGTCTGTGGGGACACAGCCTCGGGGCCGTCAAAACCATCTACTATCTCGCGCACCAACCCGATCCACGGGTGGTCTGTGCCGTCGCCAGTTCCCCTCCACGACAGGCCTACGAAAACTATCTGGCACAGCCCGCTGCGGAGACAGCCCTCTATGAAAAGGAGTACCAGGCCGCGCAACAGGCTATGGATGAGGGGCAACCTGAGCGGCTCATCGAGACCGAATACCGAAGGCGCACCCTGTTTACGGCCCGCACCTTCATCGACAAATACGGGCCTGAGTCCCGCTATGATGTGTTCCGCCTGATCCCGAGGGTGAAGACCCCGCTATTCGTCACCTGGGGCGGGCTTGAGCCCCTTCCGGAGAATACCGGCGGCCACGTCTCCTTCTACCAGTGGCCCGAGGAGGCTCCTCGTCTTGCGCGTGAGAACCCCCACGTCGCCTACGTCGAGGTCCCCGGCGCCGACCACGGCTACACTGGCAAGACAGACCAGCTTTGGGAAGCCGTTCACGCCTGGTTAGAC
>CAZPYZ010000095.1:0-10900 GCA_964590215.1 uncultured Dehalococcoidia bacterium
CCAGGAGCCCCCGCTGCTCCTCGTCTTCCTTGGCCAGGAGGAGGATTTTAGCCATACCGATGTGGGGAAGGAAGGAAACGGGGAAATGAGGAAATGAGGACATCACACCTCAAGCTCGGCCCGCTGGCCCTCATTTCCTGACTTCCTAACTTCCTCATATCCCTCAAAGTAGTCCCACCCGGCTGTGGTCGCCAAGCACCAGTTTGTACGCCCGGGGCTTCGCCTCCGTGGGGTGAATCTGGACATTTCTCCCGATGAGGCTGTCCTCGATGCGTTGGCCGCGCGCCTCGATGCGGCACGAGTCCAACACGATGCTGTGTTCGATCTCGCTATTAATGACGAGACAGTGGTGGTCAATGGAGGTAAACGGTCCCACGTAACTGTTCACCAGCCGGGTGTTCCGGCCGATAATGGCCGGCCCGCGCACCACGCTCCCTTCCAGCGACGCCCCGGCCTCGAGGACCACGTTCCCGATAACGGTCGACACGCTATCCACCACACCGTCCAGGCGAGGGGTCAGCAGCTCCAAGACCCAGCGGTTCGCCTCCAGCATGTCGTCCATCTTGCCGGTGTCCGTCCAGTAGCCCGAAAGCTGCCGCGCCTCCACCCGGTATTCAGCGTCGATGAGGTATTGGATCGCGTCGGTGATCTCCAGCTCACCCCGTAACGACGGCTTGATCCTGTCCACCGCTTCGAAGACGTGGTGGTCAAAGATGTACACCCCAATGACTGCGAGGTTCGTCTCTGGTGCCTTCGGCTTTTCCTCCAGGCGCACCACACGTCCTCCCTCCATGTGCGCGATCCCAAAGTCCTCGGGGTTGGGCACCTCCTTCAACACGATCATGGAGTTCATCGGGTCTCTTCGGAACTCCTCCACAAAGGCCCGGATCCCATCGCGGATCAGGTTGTCCCCAAGGAACATGACGAAGGGCTCGTTGGCCAGATAGTCCCGAGAGATCTGTACTGCGTGGGCCAGTCCTAAAGGGGCGGGCTGGTGGATATAGCTGACACACGCACCGAAGGCGTCGCCGTTCCCCACAGCCTCACGGATTTGTTGGTGAGTGTCCCCTACTACGACGCCGATGTCCTGGATCCCGGCCGCGACGAGGTGCTCCAGCACGTAGAACAGCACCGGTTTATTGGCGATGGGGACCAGCTGCTTTGCGCCGGTATAAGTGAGGGGACGCAAGCGCGTCCCCAAGCCGCCACTCAGAACCAACCCCTTCATCAGGCCCTCACCATAACAGAGAATCCCACACCTAGGCTAGATAGAAGCTCGCCCGCAAGGTGGCAACCCTGGGGCTCTGCCGCAGACCCCGGCTTCACTCTAAGAACGTTTTGCCCGCCCTAACGAGCTGTACTCCAATGAAAATGTGGCACAACCGCCCTCGGCTGTGGGTCCCGATGGCCTTGAAAAACTTGACGCAATCGCAGCACGTTTCTCGCTCGTCGCTGGTGGGTCGTGGCTCGTGGCTCGTGGCTCGCAGCCTAGCCCTTCCCGAAGTGCGGCATCACCTCTTCGGCAAAGATGGACAGTTGCTCCTTGAACTGGTTGGCCGGCAGTCCCTCGGGCCAGTGGATCATGAAGTGTTCAAGCCCCGGATACTCGGCCTCGTAGGCCTTCAGCTCTCGGACGATGAGGTCGGGCGGGCCGCACAACCAGGCCCGCTGCTGCACCCCATCCTCAATGCGTGGTACTCCTGCGGGCGCCCCGGGAGTCCCCCAGGCACGCCCCTGTTCGTCGGCATAGCGCACGAACCCAAAAGGAGCAAACCACTTATAACGTTCATCATGATACGGCCGGACCCCCGCGATGGCCCGCTCTTGGGTCGGGGCGATATACATCCCCAGACCGAGGCAGAGGTCTTGCCCCAGGGCCAGCTTGCGCCCTGCTTTGGTGGCCTCCTCCTGGTAGGCATGGAACACTTGCCGGGTGAGACGTTCGCCGTTGAGGGTCACCATCCCCTTGATCCCCTTCTGAGCGATGTAGGCCAGGGTCTTGCCACTGGCGATGGGCTGCCAGATCTCCACGGGCAGGTGTACCGGCCGCGGCACCAGGGTGATCTCCTCCAGTTCGTAGTCGCGAAAGGGGACTTTGGGTGGCAGCGTGTAGTACTTCCCCTGGTGGCAGAAGGACTCCTGGTTGAAAGCCTTCCAGAGGATCTCCATCTGCTCTTCATACAGCTCCCGGTTCGCCTCGGCGTCCAGCAGCGGGCCGCCGAGGGTCTCGACCTCCCGGGTCTGATAGCCCCGGCCCACCCCGAAGATCACCCTACCCCCGGTCATGATATCCGCGAGGGCGTAGTCCTCGGCCAGCCGCAGGGGATGCCAGATCGGGGTGATGTTGAAAGCGCAGCCGAACTTGAGACGTTGGGTCCGGGCGGCAAGGTACGTGCCCCAGAGGATCAAGTTCGGAATCACCTCGTAGCCTTCCCGTTGGAAATGGTGCTCGGCGCCCCAGAGGGCGTAATAGCCTAGCTGGTCCATGTGCTGGGCGACGTCCAATGACCACTGGTACGCCTGGACGACCTGCTCATTCGTATAGCGACGCTTGTCAGCCGGCGTGCCGCCTGCCCCCAGGTTGTCCAGCTCCACGAAGCCGACGTACAGGACGGAGAACTTATTGATCATTTCGGTTTCACCTCAGTGAGGTCCCGGTAACTCCGCGTAGCAGGAGCTCAAAGACGAAGATGTTCATAGGTGAGTAAGTCAGTAGGTCAGTAAGTGAGGAGTTGAGAAATCGGCAAAACCAAGCCCGGGCGATGCCACTACCCCCACTTACTTACTTACTGAATTACTTACTTGCTTCGATCAGCTTCTGAACAAAGGGCACGGGGTCCGGGTCGCCCCGGAGAGTGTCCTCGGTTTCGTGCTCCTGCAGCTCGATCTGTAGCTCGATGCCGTTGGGATCATGGAAGTAGAAGGTCTTCCCGTAATCCCGTTTAGTAATGTCCGTCACCTCCACCCCTGCGTTCTTCAGCCGCTGATACGCCTCCTCGAACTCCGCCGCCGTGGCAACGGGCAGCGCCAGGTGGCTCAACAGCTGCGGGTCCCCCTCTTTGGGCATCTTCGTGTTCTCGAAGATGGCAAAGGCGTTCCCCCGCCCGATCTCCACGTTGTAGTGGCGCGTCCCCTGGCCGGTGCGTCCGGTCCGGGCGAGACGCATCCCCAGGACCCCGCAATAAAACTGCAGCGTTGCTTCCATGTCGTTGGTGTAGATAGCAACGTGATCGATGTGCGTGCACTTGAACATTGGGTCCTCCTGACCAAACTAAGTCCAAAGTCCAAAGCCCAAGGTCCAAAGGCCCACCCTGAGCGTGTGATCCGCGGGCATTGACGGTCGGGCATAGTATGGCGAGAGGAGGTGATCATGGCAAGGCTCCCTCGTATTACCAGCAAGGATCAGGTGGCGCCCAAAGACCAGCCCATTTTCGACGCCATCGTCGAAAGCCGGGGTGCGGTCCAGGGCCCCTTTACGATGTTTCTCCACAACCCGGACTTGGCGGGCCGCGTGGCCCACCTGGGCGCGCTGGTCCGCTTCGAGGGGCCCCTCGATCTGCGGGTTCGGGTGCTGGCCGCGATGACGGTGGCCCGTGAGCTGGATGCCGTCTACGTCTGGGGCGCCCAGACCAGCGGCGCTCGCCGGCTGGGCGTGCCGGAGTCGACCATCGACGCCATCCGGGAGAAGCGTTCCAGTGGTATGCCGGCGGAGGACGCCCAGATCGTGGAGTTCACGCAAAGCCTGCTGCGGAAGCACCGGGTCGATAACAGCGCCTTCGAGGCCATTCAGAAGCGCCTGGGCAACGAGCAGCTCCTGCAGTTGACCGGGACCATCGGCTACTACAGCCTGCTGGCGATGACCGTCAACGCCTGCGAGCTGGAGGCCGGGCCGGACCAGGAGGTGCTGAAGCTATGACCGCCGTGAACGCCGGCAGGTACACCTATGAGCTGATCAAGGACTGGGCCAAGCTGCCCCCTGGCGAGACCTTCGCGATCGTTAGTGCGGTGGCGACGGACTCCCAGGACCGCGTCTACGTCTTCCAACGCAAGGACCCTCCGGTCATGGTCTTCGACCGCGATGGGAACTATCTGAGCTGCTGGGGCATCAGCGCCATCACCGACCCTCACGGACTGTACATCGAGAACGACATTGTTTACGTGACCGACCGGGCCGACTCGGTGGTGCTGACCTTTACCCTGGACGGGAAGCCACTGCAGATCATCGGCAAGCGGGGCGTCCACTCCGACACCGGCTGCGAGAAGCCTCTGGATCTCCCGCCGAGGTCCGCCGGACCCTTCAACTACCCCACAGAACTGGTCCCGGCGCCCAATGGCGACCTCTACGCTACCGACGGCTACCGCAACAGCCGGGTCCACCGCTTCGACGCGGAGGGACAGCTCATCCAGTCCTGGGGCGAGCCCGGCAAGACGGAGCCGAACCAGTTCCACCTGCCTCACAGCGTGCTGATCGATAGGGAGCAGCGGGTCATTGTGTGCGACCGGGAGAACAGCCGCATACAGCTCTTCACCCTGGATGGCAAGTACCTCGGCATGTGGACCGACCTCAACCTCCCCACCGACATCTCCGTGGACCGGGAAGGCGCCTTCTACGTCAGCCAGCTAGCCAAGGATGGATCGCCACCCAGGATCAGCATCTTCGACCGGGAGGGGAAGACCCTGGCCCGCTGGAACTCCCGGTCCGCCCATGGCCTCTGGGTCGATTCCAGGGGAGACGTCTACCTGGCCTTGACCCAGGACAAGAGTGTCGATAAGTACGTCCGCGGGAGGTAGGGGTCAGACGGCCGTCTCGTACGGGAAGTGAGAAAAATGAGGAAGCAAGGGCTTCCTACCGCCCCCGGCCTGAGCAGAGGCTCAGGAGGAATATCAGGCCGCCGAAGACTACGACGAAGGCAAGGAGCACCCCCAAGACGGGAAGAATGATGGAGAAGACGAGCTTCGTCATCATCAAGACTTCATGGGTGTCCTCCCACCAACGCTTGAGCCAGTTGGGGATGTAGCGCTTCCAACGGGGTTCGGGCTGGTCCGGAGGCTTGTCGAGGTAGTAAAAGCCCATCTTGGAGGAAGTTAGGAAGTTAGGAAGTTAGGAAATAAGGGGACAGCCGCGATCGTCATCAACTCACTTCCTCACTTCCTTATTTCCTCATTTCCTATCCTAGCGCCTTCACCTTCTCCGCGAGGGACTTCGTCATGCCGCGCACCGAGGCGATCTCCTCCACGGGCGCGTCTTTCAAGGCCCGGAGAGACCCGAAGCGCTGCAGGAGGGCCTTGCGGCGGCGGGGGCCGACGCCGGGCAACTCCTCCAGGACGGACGCGGTCGCGGCCTTGCTCCGGACCACCCGGTGGTAGGTAATGGCAAAGCGGTGGGCCTCGTCCCGCACCCGCTGCAGTAGGTAGAGCCCCTGGGAGGTGCGGGGCAGCATCACGGACTCGGCGACGTGGGGAAGGAAGACCTCCTCCTGCTGCTTGGCCAGCGCGCAGATGGGGATCGTATGCACCCCGAGGGACCGCATCACCTCCGTTGCCGCGGTGAGGTGGCCGCGGCCGCCGTCGATGATGGCGAGGTCGGGGAGGGCCCAGGCAGTAGGGACGTCGGGTCCCCGGAGGGTGTCATCACCGTCGCCGCCCTCATCCTTCGACAAGCTCAGGACGGCGTCTCCCAGAGCGAGAGCGAAACCCCCTTCCTCTCCAGAGCGTATGCTATACGCCCCTACGCGATGGCCTGATGGGGAATCCCTCTCCTCCCCACCGGGGCGCATGGCAGACGCTCCTACGCGATCAGCGGATGCGCCGGCGCGCCTGAAACGGCGGCGGAGCATCTCCTGCATCATGGCGTAGTCATCTACGCCCGCAACGGTCTTGATCCGGAAACGCCGGTAATCGCTCCCTCTGGGCTTCCCGTCCTGGAAGACGACCATGCTGCCTACGGCTGACGTACCGGATATGTTGGATATGTCGTAGCACTCGATACGCCGCGGCAACTGGGGCAGGTCGAGCATATCCTGAAGCTCGGTCAAGGCCGCTGCCGTCTTCCCTGTGTCGGCCAGCCATTTCGCGTGGAGCTGCTGCAGGGTTTGGCGGGCGTTCTCCACTACCATCTCCATCAACCGCTTCTTCTCGCCCCGGTGAGGTACCTGCAGGGTAACCTTGCGGGCCAGTGGCCGCCGGCGGCCTGGCGCCCGATTGGAGTGACGCGGCATCGCCACTGCAGGCTCGGACGTCCCTTCGGGTAGCCGTCTTCGCTGACGCATCCACTCGGCGATCAACTCCGCTTCTTGGACGGGGTGTTGCAGCAGGACGGTGTCCGGGATATTGGGGGCGGAGGCGTAGTACTGCTGGATGAAGCAGGTCATGATTGCGGCCGGCTCTTCATCCTGGGTTCCCTCCAGGATGAAGTGTTCCCGGCCAAAGAGGTGACCCCCGCGAATGGTGAACACCTGGACGCAGCATTCGCCGCCCTGGCGCGCGAAACCGACCACATCCTCGTCCTCGCCCTCGGGTGAGACCACCTTCTGCCGCTCGATTACTCGTTCCACAGCCCGAACTTGGTCCCGCAGGGCTGCCGCCCGTTCGAACTGGAGATCTTCCGCGGCGGCCGCCATCTGATTTCGAAGGTCCCTCACCACCTGCTCCTGTTTCCCCTCCAGGAACAGGATCACCTGCCCGATGACGGCCATGTACTCGGCGCGGCTCACCGCCCCGATGCAGGGGCCAACACAACGGTGGATATGGAAGTCCAAGCACGGCCGCGGGTCCTTCCCTGTTATTGGCTTGCTGCACGAACGGTACGGGAAGAGCTTTTTCACCAAGGCCAGGGTCTGCCGGACAGAGCCCGAGTTCGCGTAGGGACCAAAGTAGCGGGCGCCGTCGGGCTGGACTCGGCGCGTGATGAGCACCTGGGGCCATGGCTCGTTCACGTCGATGCGAAGGTAGGGGTAGGTCTTGTCGTCTTTGAGGCGGACGTTATAGCGGGGCTGGTGGCGCTTGATCAGGTTGTTTTCCAGAATGAGCGCTTCGGCTGCGTGGTCAGTAACGATGTACTCCAGGTCGGCGACCTGCTCGACGAGCTTCCGTGTCTTCGGTGTGAGCCCCGTTGGCGCCCCGAAGTAGGACCGGACACGATCCTTCAATCGGGCGGCCTTCCCCACGTAAATCACGCGGCCGGTGCGGTCTTTCATGATGTAGACGCCGGCCCGTTCCGGAAGGGCCTGCAACTGGCCCTGAAGCACCTCATTCATAGTGGCCATTATTCTAGCATCGGACAGCTACGGGACTCGGTTAGCTGGTGGTTCGGTACGAAGGAGCGGGGAGGCAAGTCTGCCCCTACTTGGTGCGAGAACCTGATTCGCAAGTGAGGGAAACCAAGGGCCTTAGTTATGAGTTCGGAGGTAAGGGCTCTTGGTTCCAGTGAACTGGTTTCAATGGTGCAGCCTTCCGCCTTCCCGGGGGAGTCGGGCGGAACCCCAGAACCTTGAACCCAGAACTGCGAACAGTTACGGTCCCGAAAAACTCTTGCCGGGACGCGGCCCAATACAGTATCTTAGCTCAGGCTACCTGAGCTTGAGTTCTCCACCGTCGCACCATCTCAACCCTACTCCAGCCACCGGGGGGCGTCTGGGCGTCATAAGGATGCCAGTCTGAAGCCGAGAGTCCTCCTGGGCGCACTGTGTGGCGTGGTGTGCGCCGGGATCGGTGGGGCGGTACTTCTGACGCCGGGCCCGGCCGGCGCAGGGATCAACGAGTGGACCCCGGTGAGCCCAGGCGGCGTGAACATCACCGTGCTCGCGCTCTCCCCGGCGTTCCCCTGCGACAAGACCGGGTTCATGGGCACCGACGGCGCCGGCGTCTTCAGAACCACCACTGGGGATTCGACTGACTCCGTGTGGGAGCCGGTGAACAACGGCGTCACCGACCTCGGCATCTCCAGTCTCGCGGTGTCGCCCAACTACAATCGGTGCGACCGCGCGTTTCGCTTCAACCAGGGGGATCAGACCGTCGTCGCAGGCACCCACACGGGGCTGATCCTCTTGTCCGCCGATGGAGGAGCGTCCTGGGCCGCCGTCACCAACGGCCTGCCTCCGATTACGAGTCCGGCCAGCTACGCCATCGGCGCCCTGGCCATTTCCCCCAACTACGCCTCGGACCGGACTATCTACGCCGCGCTCCAGGCCACCCGAGCAGGAGGAACCACGGGCGTGTTTCGGACCACCGACCAGGGGGCGGTCTGGTTCCCCTTTGACGCCGGGCTGCCTGACCGCTCGGTGCAGGCCTTTGCCCTGTCTCCGAACTTCGCCAACGACGCAACGCTGTTTGCCGGGACCCGCTTTAGCGGCATCTACCGCTTTGCCGGCACCCTCAGCCGGCCGTCCTTCAGGCCGGGAGCCACTGCGACGCCTACTGCCACAGGCACTCCGGCGCCGTCGCCAGCGCCAGGCACTCCCAGGGCGACGAGCACGCCCCGCATCACCGGGGCCGGAGCGGTGCCCCTCCCCTCGCTCGAAGCCGGCGGGCAGCGCCCCCCGCTTCCTTTCGAGGACCCTTCGAGAGCCCTTCGAGAGCCCTTCGAGAGCCTCAGGGCAGCGCCTCAGGGTGGCGCCTCGGGTCAGCGCCACAATGAAGGCCCCAGCCTAGGCGGCGCGCCGTCTGAGGTCCTCCCAGATAAAACCGGCCTCGACTGGGAGCCAGTGGGTGACGGGCTACGGCTGCAGAACGCCCCGGGGTCCCTCCTGTTCGTCAAACGAGCCGGCAACGCGGCGCCTGGGGCCGTGTTTCGGACCGCACCGGGCCCCGTTGTCTTTGAATACGAAGTGAAAAACGTGAGCCAGGACCCCACCGACGTGCTGCGGAACCTGACCGTGGTGGACGATAACGGCACCCCCGGGGATATCAAGGACGATGTCCAGATCGCCTCGCTCGCCAGCCTCGATCCGGGCGGGGCCTTCCAGGTGTTCAGGAAGACCCTGGAGGTGACCAAGTCCGCCACCAACAAGGCCACCGTCAGGGCCCTGCAGAAAGACTCCGACCCCAACAACCCCTTTATCGTCACCTCCAGCGCCAGCGTAGAGGTGGTTGCTGGCCCTCCCTTCGTCGGCCTCAAGCTGATCCTGCGGGCAGGCAACGCGGCGGACGGGGCCACGCTTTTCACTCCTCCCGGCCCAGTGGAGTACAGCTACGACCTGAGGAACGTCGGCGAAACGGTGATCAGGAACATTGCCGTCACCGACGACGGCGGTACGCCCACGGACGCCAAAGACGACATCCAGGTGGGGTTCATAGATAGCCTCGCTCCTGGCACCAGGACGGTACTGCTCCGGACTGTGGAAGTCTCTACGGACGTGACCAGGGGCGGCACCGCCACAGGCTTTCATGGTACGCTGAGCGACATCGCCGTAACCGCGACGGACGGCGCATCCGTCGCGATCCGATTGCCGACTCCGGTAGCGGTCCCGCCGCCAGCTCCTCCCCCTGGGACCGTCAGCATGAAGCTAGTGGTCACCGCTGGGGGCGCCCTCGATGGCCAGATCTCCTACAACGTGCCCGGCCCGGTGGTCTTTCACTACCAGGTGATCAACGACGGATTGGAGCCCCTGACCAACATTCGAGTGGTGGACGGGGGACCGCTAGGGGCCTGCGGGGACAATCCCCTCACGCCCGACACCGACGAAAGCCTGGACGACCTGCAGGTGGGGACCATCGGCCGCTTGGACCCCGGCCAGCAAGCCACCCTCAACGCCACCTTCACAATTCTCCCCGAGACCACGGCCCCCATCACGCCAACCACGGTGTTCCAGCCCCAGCGCCGGGTGGGGTGTGCGCTGGCCGACTCTGCCAGCGCCGGTCCCGTCCGGGCTGCGGACGATGCAACCGTTCAGCTAGTGGTGTGGACCTCCGTCACCCCCACCAACACCGAGCTGTCCGATCTCTGGATCTGGTCCTTTGGGATCTCGCCGTTTTTTGCTAATGACCAGACCGTCTTTGCAGGGAGCGCCTTCGGAGGCTTGTTCAAGTCCAGCGATGCGGGATCCTCCACGCCGACGTGGAAACGCGTGAACGCGGGGCTGGAGCCCGAGTGGGCTTCGGTGCGCGCCATCGTCCTCTCGCCCCATTACCCCGATGACCGCACCGTGTTCGTGGGCACCGAGGGGGGCATCTTCCGCGGGATCGAGACCCCGGATGGCGGTATCCGCTGGACGGCCCTGGGCAGGGGTCTGCGCCTCCCCGACACCCGGGCGCTGGCCATATCGCCCAACTACAATGTCGACCAAACAGTCTACGCGGGCGTGTGGGAGGACGGTCTCTACCGGCTTCGCGCTGAAGCCAACGATGCCCAGTGGGTATCCCAGCGACGGGTCGCCGACGGGCGCTGGGCCTGGGCAGCGGGCCTCACCTACGACGGGATACTGTTCGCGGGGACCTGGGGCACCAGCCCCAACTGGCCGGGCATCATCGGCCGCAACGTGGTAGCGGCCGGCAGGGGATGGGAGTTCCCACCCCTACCCGCCACACCTGGAGGAGAGGCCACGGTTCTCGCCATCTCCAACTCCTGCCCGACCAACGAGGTTTTCGCCGGGACCTGGGACCGCGGGCTCTTCAAATCCATCGACGGTGGCCGGACCTGGGTCCGGCTGCCCCTTCCCAGCGACGCGCCCATCCGCTCCATCTCCCTGTCACCTCATTACTACGCCGGCGATAGGACAGTGTTCGTCGCCACATGGGGCGCGGGCATCTTCCGCGGCGCGAACGGAGGGGAGACATGGACCGCCATCAACGCCGGCTTACCGGGCCTGCTGACCAGAGCCGTGCTTGCGCCACCCACCTTCCCCAGCGACGGGGTGGTGTTCGCCGGAACGGACACCGCGGGCGTCTACCGCTGGGAGCCATC
>CAZPYZ010000096.1:0-10870 GCA_964590215.1 uncultured Dehalococcoidia bacterium
AGATGGCGGCAACACCGTGATCCTCATCGAACACCACCTCGACCTCATCAAGAACGCCGACTGGCTCATCGACCTCGGTCCTGGCGGCGGCGACCGCGGGGGGGCCATCATCGCTATGGGAACGCCCGAGGACGTTGCTCAGGTGGAGGGGTCCTATACGGGCCAGTTCCTGACCCGGCTCCTGAACGGCCGGGTGAACGGGACAAAACCGGCAGCGCGGGGGCTTGCCCCCGCACCCCCAAGGCCGCCTCGACACGCGCTCCGTTAGGTTAGCCACGAGCAGGTGTGCCGCGCAGGGGGCGCGCCATCGCGTCCGCAGGCCAGCCGCGAACTGCTCATCGTGAACCAGAGGGCATGACCCAGCAATCCCCTCAGGAAACCGCGCGGGACGCCGCCGAACTCCAGGTCCGGCAAGTGGTGCGGGGCGCCCGTCGCGGCGACCAGTACGTCCGGATCACCCATCACCCCAGCTTCCGCCGCGTGCAGGCCGGGGTCATTACCACCCAGCCCCATCTCCATGAAGCCAGAGGGATACTTCCCCGCCTGGGGAGGTTCCTCTTTGGCAACCCGATACCCAGCGCCGAAGAGCTGACGGAACGGATCGGCATCGTACGGGGCCTCGCGATCTTCTCCACGGACAACATCTCCTCTTCTGCCTACGCCACCGAGGAGATCATGCGGGTCCTCGCTTTTGCGGGCGTCATGGCTCTCTCCCTCACGATGCCCATCACCATCAGCATCATCGTGGTGCTGGCCATCGTCGTCATCAGCGACCTCATCGTGATCCGAACCTACCCCAGCGGAGGCGGCAGCTATATCGTCGCCAGCGAGAACCTGGGCCGCTTGCCCGGTCTCGTGGCCGCGGCCGCTCTCCTCACTGACTACATCTTGACCGTCGCCGTTTCGACCTCCGCCGGGATCACTGCACTCACTTCGGCCTTCCCCGCGCTCTACGACCAGCGCGTCCTGCTCGCCCTCGCGGTCGTTGCCTTTGTGACCGTCATCAACTTGCGAGGCGTGCGAGAGGCGGGCCAGGTGTTCGCCATCCCAGCCTTCGTCTACGTGGGAAGCATCCTTGCTTTGCTAGTCATCGGCCTCGCCTCCATGGCTTCGGGAACTTTGCCCACCACACCGAGACCGGACTTCGCCGAAGCCTACGAGCCGCATCCCCTCACGCTCCTGCTCTTGCTCCGCGCCTTCGCGTCCGGCTCCGTCGCGCTCACCGGCGTGGAGGCAGTATCCAACGGCGTCCCTTCCTTCAAACCACCGGAGGTGCGAAAGGCCCAGATCACCCTGGTCATCATGACTGCCCTGTTCGGGACGATCTTCTTCGGCCTCAGTTTCCTGGCCGGCGCGGTAGGTATCGTGCCTGACCCTCATGAGGTGGAGACCGTGGTCAGCCAGCTGGCTCGCGCCCTGGTCGGAGACTCCTGGTTCTACTACCTCCTCCAATTCTCCACCGCTATACTGCTGCTTCTTGCCGCGAACACGGCGTTCAACGGCTTCCCCCGTCTTGCTTCTATCCTCGCCAAGGACCGTTTCCTACCCCGCCAGCTGTCCTTCAGAGGGGACCGCCTCGCCTTCACCGGCGGCATCGTCGTCCTGGCCGTGGCAGCGGCGGCGCTCATCTGGGTCTATCAGGCGTCAGTGACCGGCCTGATCCCCCTCTACACGGTGGGGGTCTTCCTCGCCTTCAGCCTGAGCCAGGCGGGCCTGGTTCACCGCTGGTGGACACGCAGGGCTCAGCAGGAGGGCTGGCAGCTCCGCCTGGGAGTCAACTCAGTGGGCACCTTCGCAACAGGCGGCGTGACCCTGGTGGTGGCAGTCTCCAAGTTCTTGCTCGGCGCATGGATGGTGCTGCTGCTCATCCCCGCGATGGTGTGGATGATGAACGGGATCCGTCGCCATTACCGGAAGATGGATGAAGCGTCGCAGCCGGAGACGCCCACTGAGGCCCAGGACGTACATATTCGAGCCGTCATCCCCGTCGCCCGCATCGACGTGACGGCGCGGCAGGCGGCCGCTTACGCTGCCGCCATCGCATCACCGGAGCGCACGGTGGCGGTCCATGTCACCGATGACGAGGAGGCCGCGGACCGGTTCCGGCACGAGTGGCAGAGCACGGTGCCCAATGTGCCCCTGGTGGTCATCGAGTCCTCCTACCGCTCCCTCATCAGCCCCTTCCTCGCCTATGTCGACGCGATGCGGGAAACCCACCCCGACGACACCCTGACCATCATTCTGCCGGAGTATGTCAGCAACCATTGGTGGGAAGCCCTTCTCCACAACCAGACCGCGCTGCGCCTGAAGGGGGCGCTGCTCTTCCGCCCGGGCGTCGTCGTCACCAGCATCCCCTATCATATGCGGGGGTGAACCGGTCCAAAGCCCTGAGTCCAAAGTCCCACTTGTCCCGACTCAGGACCCGGGACCCAGGCTCAGGACTGGTCGTAACGCCCCCAGGACCGCCACCGCTACGCGTACACCACCCGCGCCCGCGACCCGTCGATCCCCTTGGACACTTCAATCCTCACCGGGAACGCGTCCTTCACCTCATCAAGGTGGGTAATGACCAGCAGACACCGAAAATCGTCGGCGATGCTATTAATCGCCTCTACCAGCCTCTCCCTCCCAGACCCGTCCTGCGTCCCAAAGCCCTCGTCTATCACCAGGGTGGGCAGCGGCGCCCCGGCCCGGCGGGCCAGCATCCGGGACAGGGCGACCCGCAGCGCGAAGTTGATCCGGAAGGCCTCGCCGCCGCTGTACAGCTCGTAAGGCCTGGTTCCCAACTCATCGGCAATGGTGATGTCCAGGGTTTCGGACATGCTTCCTGACCGCGTAGGCCGCTGGGTCTCCAACTTCAACGCCAGCCGGTTGTCCGTCATCCGGCCCAACAGCCTGTTGGCCTCCGCCTCGAGCTCGGGCAACGCGGTCTCGATAAGCAGCGCCTGGACCCCCCGGCGCCCAAAGGCGAGCGCTAGTTCCTCGTAGATGCCCTGCTCCCTCTCAACCGATGCTGCGGCTTCCCGCTTCTGGTGAAGCAGTCCCTCCAGCTCAATGCATCGACGCACGCCTCCCTCCAGACGGCCTACTCCTGCGCTGGCTTCCCGCGCCTGGTCGCGGATAGTCTGTAGCTGACGTTGCGCGAGCTCGAGGGCTGCAGCGGTATCAGGCAGTTCCGTTAGTTCCCCGCGCAGGGCCTCCGTCCGAGTGCGCTCCTCTTCCTTCCGTCCGGTCCAGCGCCGCTTCGCCTCCTGGACGCGCCGTAGCTCCTCCTCGTCCTCCGGTAAACGGCGCACCGCTTCATCGATCCGGCCTCGGAGAGCCAGCTCCGGCTCGAGTGCCGCCAGCCGAGCCTGGATGGCGCGATGCCGGGGTTCGTCGTAGCCAAGGGCAGCAATGAAGCTCTGTGCTTGCCCCAGCTCGCCCTGGTCCTCCGCCGCGTACGCCTTGGGACCCATCACCAGAGTCTCTTCGATCCCCGCGAGCCGCACCTCGGCGGCCTTCCCTCGCTGTTTGGCCAGTTCAACTTCCTGAAGGCCCGCCTCCGCGGTCGCTTTCAACGCGTGGGCCGATGCCCGTTCCTGGTCCACGGACACCTCCAGCGCATTCAGGGCCTCCTGGCGCCGCCGCTGCTGCTCCTCCAACGCCTTCGCGTCTTGATCGTTGGCCACGTAGGCCTGCCGCTGGCGCTTCAGCTCCTCCTCGTACTCCTGGACAATCCTGGCGTGGCCATCGGGGCCAAGCTCCGTCCCACACAAGGGGCAAAGAACCACCCTCATCGCGTCCGTCCGGCCGTTGCCGGCGAGCTTGTCCCCCGTATATCCCCCATCCCCGTAGCGCGGGGCCTTGTCCCCCACAGGAGGGATAGCGAGGAGCTGATCCACCTTCGCGCGCAACTCCCTCCCCTGGCGAACGATCTCCTCGTTCCGGTCTCGGGCGACCCGTATCCGCCCGCCCAACTCCTCCAGGGCGGTCCGGTGCCCGACTATCGCTTGAGCCGTCCCGACGATAGCGGCCAGCCGGGCGTCCGCCGTCTGCGCCGTCTCTTGCAACGCTGCCTCTCGGGCGAGGGTCGCCCGGCACAGCTCCAGGTCCTGCTGGGCCGCCGCCCGTTGAGACAGCAGGTTCGATTTCGCGTCGTCTATCCTTCGCTGTAGCGCCGCCAGGCTTTCCCGGGCAGCCATCAGCCGCCGCAGCGCCGTCCCCAGCCTTCGCTCTTCTTCTGCTAACACTCCGTGCTCCGCAGCGGCGGTCTCCACTTGCTGGCGGCGCTCTGCGACTTCCCGATACTCTCGGATTCGATGACACAGCGAGGCCTCTTGGAGGGCAAGCTCCCGTAGCTCCCCCTCTGCCTCCTTCCCCCGCTCTTCCGATTCACGAAGCTGAGCCTCCTTCACCGACCGCAGGC
This sequence comes from uncultured Dehalococcoidia bacterium, assembly GCA_964590215.1. GTDB lineage: Bacteria > Chloroflexota > Dehalococcoidia > SHYD01 > SHYD01 > CAZPYZ01. The sequence continues at coordinate 4,409 of CAZPYZ010000096.1, forward strand.
GTTGCGACTGACGTAGGCCTTCCAGCGCACCCTCCTGGGTCCGGGCCAGAGCCTCCAGCATGTCGTGTTTCTCGCGCAAGAGCCCGAGCTCCCGCTCGTAGTCCGCACGCATAGCCGCCTCGGGAGCTACGGCTGCTATCTCGCCCCGCAGCCGGTTCAGCTCGTCTTGTTTCGTCCGTGCCACGCTCCTCGCCCGCTCCTCGAGCGTGTCGTATCTGGCGAGGCCGAGGACCTCGGACAGGACCCGCTTCCGGTCGCCTGGCGCTTTCATGGTGAACTCGTCTGCCCGCCCCTGCAACAGCAACGCACTGTTGATGAAGGTGTAGTAGTCGAGCCCGAGCAGTTCCTGGATGCGACGCTGCGTCTCTCGTAGCGTGTTCGCGGTCAGCGGCAGCCACACAGTCCCCTCTGCCTCAGGGAGAGTCCCCTCTCCTCCTGAGGGAGACAATCCTACAGTCCCCTCTCCCTCTGGGAGGGGATCAGGGTGAGGGCCTGAATCCAGCGTCTTTCCTGGGCCAGAGGGATTACCAGCGGCTAGCTGTAGCTCCAGCAGCGACTGGCCCGCCCTTCTCAGAGTTCCCCGGCTGCGCTTGCGGATAACCCGATACCTCTGCTCGCCTACCGAGAACTCCAATTCCACCTCCATCTCGGTCTCGCCCAGCCGTACCAGATCGTCGTCACTGCGGCCCCGCGCTTGCCCCCACAGCGCCCAGGTGAGCGCATCCAGCAGAGCGGACTTACCTGCGCCATTGGGCCCCGAGAGACAGGCAACGTGGATCCCGGACAAGTCCAGTGGAGGAGATAGCTCCCGGTAGGCTAGGAAGTTTCGGAGGCCCAGTTTGAGGGGGACCATCAGCTACGGAGCCGAGGGTCTCGGGCGCCGTCTCCTCGGCTCACCCCTCGGCCGGCTCGCGGTGTAGGAGCGCCTCGGGATCGGTGAGCTTCCTCCCATGATCCAAGAGGAGCCGGGCCCGATCCTCCGGGGTATTCTTCGCCTTCAGGTACAGATCCAAGGCCTCCAGAGGGGCCAGCTCTTCGATGACCACGGGCCCGATCCGGCTGCGGGGCGTGCTGTCCACATTTCGGGAGATCCCGGCAACGAATTCCACCGGTTCCAAGGCCCGCCGCACCGCCGTCTCGTCCAAGACCGCGGGTGCAGACTCCCCTGCCAGAGTGACTTGCACCCGAACGATCGCGCCAGCGATCTCTTTCTCCCGCCGGGAGATGGCCCGCAGCACGTCCTCCGTCGGATTGCCTTCCCGGGAGCGCACGTCGATGGTGACAAAGGGCCGCGCCTGGACTGGCACGAACCGAAAAGAGCGCAGCCGGTTGCCCCATGCTGCCGTCTCGTCTAGTTCCAGCTCATAGAAGCCCTTTTCCTGCCCCTCCTCCCCAAAGTCAACTCGCTGCAGGCTGCCGGGATAGACCATCGGGACCAGCCCCTGCCGGACCTGCTGGACGTGTATATGACCGAGGCCGATGTAATCCAGCTTGCCCTGGTGGCTTTGGAGGGTCGCGGGCAGAAACACTGGGTCGCTCCCCACGGTCATGCTCTGCTCAGACCCAAGGCGGGCGTCGGACAAGGTGATGTGGCCGGCAAGCACGGCAGGCAGGTCCTGGTCCAGACCTCCAAACTGGGCCCGGAGAAGCCGCTCCAATTTCTCCTCCATCAGTTCGTTGAGGGGCTTCCCCAGGGGGAGGTTCTTGTACGCCTCCTGTGCCAGAAGCCAGCTCCGGTTGATCCAGGGGACCGCCACAATCTGCAGCAGTCCACCGCGCCTCGTCCGGAGTACCTGGGTCTCCAGGTGGGCTCCGACATACACCAAGGGGACCGAGAGGGTCGGAAAGATCTCCACCGCGCTGGCCCGGCCGGCTGCATAAGGGACGTCGTGGTTTCCCGCCAGCAGGAAGACCGGGATGCCGGCCGCAGTTAGCCTCGCAATCCGCCTCGCAAACTCCCGCTGGTGCGTCTGGGAAGGTTCCCGGCTCTTGTACGCGTCCCCGCAGAAGAGCACGAGGTCCACCTCGGCATCCAATGCGTAGTCCACAAGCTGGTCCAGAGCGCCCAAGAAGTCGAGCAACCTGGTGGAGAGTCCGGTATCGGGATCGGGGCGGCCGTAGGTTTCCACGCCAATGTGGAGGTCAGCGAAGTGGAGGATCCTCATAGCGCTAGCGCAGTCCGCAGCCCCCGCTCGACTCCTCGCAGGTCTTCTGGCGATAGGGAACCCAAGCGTTTGCGGACTCTGCTCCCGTGGATAGTCGTCACTCGGGCGCGGGCGAGGGTGGGGAGGGGAAGCCCTGCCCCCCGCCAGTCAGTCAGGGGGTGATCCCCCAAGTGGGGTGGGGCGTTCACCCTGCTGGTGAGCTGGGCAATGATGAGGTCACCGATGGCCCGTTGATAGCCGTTCGCGCTGACAACCACCGCGGGGCGTTGTTTCTCGGCGAAACGCTCGGCAAAAGGAAAGGGCACCAATATCACGTCTCCTCGGACGAATGGTGCCCTGGCACCCTGGGGCTGCGGCTGTCTAGAGCCGGTCATAGATCGCGTCTTCTTCGCTCTCCCAGTCCTCTGCGAAGGCCTCACCGGCCATCAGCGTGTAGGCTGCTTCGTCTTGCGCGCTCTCGCCGCCGAGTTCTAGCTCCCTTATCGCTTTATGCGTTACCCGGTACATGGTCTCGCCCCGTTTCGGTACCTCCAGGTATCCCATCTTCACCTGCTGCCCTATCCACTGATACGCGGTCCCCACCTCCCGCACCGCGGTAAGGAGCTCCGGTTTCTGGACCCCCCCCTGAACATATATCCGTTCCAACAACTGCCGTCTCCTCTCGATGGGATCAGGCGGTTTTCCTTCCTGGGCTTGGGTCAAAACTGCCTCCAAACCCTGGACGGCCTCCCTCAGTGCGGTAACGCAGGCTGCCAGCCGCTCCAGGTCAATACCGCCCCCGCCACCGTCCTTTGGCATACCAATGGTATACCATTGAGCCCGCCGCCTGGTCAAGCCCTTAAACCTCCAGCTTTTCCTTCAGCACAGCCACCAAGTCCGCCATCGCCACGCGGTCCTGGCTCATAGAGTCCCGCTCCCTGATGGTGACCGCCAGGTCTTCCAACGATTCAAAGTCTACCGTCACACAGAACGGGGTTCCGACCTCGTCCTGCCTTCGGTAACGCCGGCCAATGCTCTGAGCGTCATCGTACTGGACCAGGAGTCCCTTCAACCCCTTTCGCAGCGATCCATACACCTCCTGGGCGGTGGGAACAAGCTTCTCGTTGCGGCTCAACGGCAATACCGCCACTTTCACCGGGGCGAGGTCCTTGTGTAGCCGCAGCAGCGTACGCTGCTCGCCTCGCACCTCCTCTTCCACGTACCCATCCAGCAGGAACGCCAGGGCTGCCCGGTCGACGCCAACCGAGGGCTCGATGACGTAGGGGACGATGTGCTCCTTGGTCTCCTCGTCAAAATAGGTCAGCCGCTCCCCGCTGTACTCGCTGTGCTGCTCCAGGTCGAAGTCCGTCCGGTTGGCGATGCCCTCCAGCTCGGACCACCCCATAGGGAACAGGTACTGGATGTCCGTAGTTCCCTTGGAGTAATGGGAGAGATCCTCCTGACGGTGCTCATAGAGCCGAAGACGGCTGCGATCTACTCCGAGCGAGCAGAACCAGTCCAACCGGTCTTGTATCCAGCGCCGGTGCCACTCCTCGTCGGTGCCCGGCCGCACGAAATATTCGATCTCCATCATTTCGAACTCCCGGCTCCGAAAGGTGAAGTTCCCAGGAGTAATCTCATTCCGGAACGCCTTTCCAATCTGCGCGATTCCAAAGGGAAGCTTCTTCCGCATCGCAGTCGCCACGTTGCCGAAGTTCACGAAGATCCCTTGGGCCGTCTCCGGCCTCAGGTAAACCTGGGCCGCCTCCTCTTCGACGGGCCCGACGAAGGTCTTGAACATCATGTTGAACATGCGGGGTTCCGTGAGGGACCCCCTCGCACCGCAGGAAGGGCATGTGCCGGGCTCTGGGAGGTCGTCCACGCGGAAGCGGTGCTTGCACTCGCGGCAGTCCACCATGGGGTCTGCGAAATGGCCGACGTGACCGCTGGCCTCCCACACCCTGGGGTGCATGAGGATCGCCGCGTCTAGGCCCACCATGTCTGGCCGCTCCAGGACGATGGTGCGCCACCACGCCTGCTTGATATTGTTCTTCAGCTCCACGCCCAGGGGACCGTAGTCCCAGGCGCCGCCCTGGCCGCCATAGATCTCGCTGCTCTGAAAAATAAAGCCTCGCCGCTTACACAACGAGACCATCTTCTCCATCGTCACCGTTGGATCAGCCATGGGCTCCCCTTACAATCGTTGCCTGAGGCGGCGCCTTGAAGTTTTCGAAGGGTTCCTCGAGTCCATTCTGCGTCTCCACTATTATGGCACAAATGTTTCAGAACCACATCTCCATCCGCAGGCCTTTCGGGTCCAACGGCGGGTCCTCGGGAATCCACTCTGCCCTGTCTTCGGCAACACGGCGCGCTGTCCAAACTGCGACCAGGGCATCAAGCACATCATCGCTGGCCGCCTTGGACGGCTGGCGGCTGGCGAGCAGATCGTCGAAGTTCGGCAGAACTGGCTCGAGCAAGTTATGTCTAAGGTCGAAACCGGCGTCAGTCCGCTTGCTCTCAAGAACAGGTGCACCGCCGTTCAGTTGACGGAAGCACAGCTCAGGGTGGACCTCCACCACCCGGGCCTGGAGCGCCGGCGTCATGAGCAGGTCCACCTGCCGTACCTTGCCAACGATTGCGAAGGCCTGGTAGCCGACGCCCCTCTGCTCCACATCACGCCGGATGGCGTCCGCCTCGGCCCGGGTCCGCGCCTGTAGCATGGGGCGAATGGGCGGGGGGAAGACGGCGGACCCTTTCCGGCCCAGCAGTCGCCGCGCCTCGAGGTCGCACCGGCGCGGTCCGCTTTCGGTCAGCCCGATAGGGATGTCGACACCGACCATTTTGCAATGATCCGTCTCCCGTAGCACCGTGGCGAAGTCCGGGTAGACACAGCCCGCGAGGCTGGCAGCTTCTACGTCCCAAACTGCCACATACCACCCTCCCGGACAGCCATCGACGCCCGCGAGCCTCACGTTTTGACACCCCTTTCGCCTTTTGTCATTCTTAGCGGGATCAAGCGGGCAGACCGCCTGCCAACTGACCTACTGACTTACGGACTTACTCACTTACTGACCTTCATCCGGAGGCAGACCAATGTTCAACGAGCCGATCTCCCCTAGGCACCTTCTTCACGCCGCGGCCTTAGCCAGCGCCACCGCCTGTGCCCCGGCTCTTCCACTGCCGGGGCGGGCGCCTCAAACGACTGGCGACGGCTGGCACGAATGGAGCCGTACTCTCGAGCGCGCGAAACAAGAAGGAACGCTCACCCTGGTCACGACCCTCGGGAGCACCTTCCGCGACGGGGTTCGCGAGTTCGAAAAAGCTTTTCCAGGTCTCACCGTGGACCATGTCCAGCTTAATGCCAGCGCCTTCGCTCCCAGGGTACTGCAGGAGCGGAAGGGCGGCCTCTACAGTTTCGACGCCGTCACGTCCAACTACGGCACCTTCGGCCTGACCCTCATCCCCAGTGGCGTCTGCGACCCAATTCGAGAGGCTTTTTTGAACTGACAAGAATCCGACATCGCGGTAGCATAAGCCGCCGTTTCGAGGCTCGGCAGCTGGGAGGACGCGATCGTGGTCAATGAGCGCATGCAGCGCCGGATCGAACGCCTCCTGGGGGAGGCGGATGACGCAGTCGACCGGCAGGACTGGACGGCCGTTCTCGACCGTGCCCGTCAAGTCCTGATTATCGACCCCGAGAACCAGGACGCCGCCACCTACTCCGCAATCGCCGAACGGGGGCTTCAGGCAGGCGGACCACCCCCACTCAGCCACCAACCAGCCTCCTCGAGAGAGCCCATCTCATCCCCTGCTTCCTTTGTCGATGGCCGTTACCAGGTCATCCGTTTCCTGGGCGAGGGCGGCAAGAAGAAGGTCTTCCTCGCCCATGACACCCGGCTGGACCGGGACGTCGCCTTCGCCCTCATCAAGAACGAGGGGTTGGACGACGAAGGCCGGGAACGGATCACCCGAGAGGCCCAGGCCATGGGCAAGCTGGGCGCTCACCCCCACATCGTCACCGTCCACGACATGGGTGTGGAAGGAGGCTCCCCTCTCCCTGAGGGTGAGGGCTTGGGGTCTCATGGCGCCCCCTACCTCGTCACCGAATTCATGCCCGGCGGTGATGTGGAAAGGCTACTTCAGAAGGCCGACGGTCACCGCCTGCCCATCGAGCAGGCCATCGATATGGCCCAGCAGGTCTGCCGGGGGCTTGAATTCGCCCACGAGCACGAGCTGGTGCACCGGGACCTCAAACCCGGGAACGTGTGGCTGACGGGGGACGGCATTGCGAAGATAGGCGACTTCGGCCTCGCGGTTG
>CAZPYZ010000097.1:0-10842 GCA_964590215.1 uncultured Dehalococcoidia bacterium
TCCTGGTACTCCACCTGCATGCCGCCTTCGGTCTGCGACTTGTCCATTCCTTCGTAGTTAAGGGTCTTGCTCTCCAGGACCGGGTAGCGGACTCCGCCGAAGGCGAGAGCCAGATAGCGGGAGCCCTCCGGCGCCAGGTTAAAGTGCTGGTGGTACGTCGGACCGTCCGGCGGCGCATACAGCACCCCGGGTCTCCAATCGACCCGTTCGGTGTTGGTCGGGTCCTGTCCCTGCTGCCAGAGCAGGCTGTAGCCGAAGCCGTTGGTGCAGAAAATGTGGGCCCCGGCGTTGTGGGCGTGGGCTTTCTTGTAGCGGCGCGCCGGGATCTCGGAGATGTGGGCGTGCAGTGCGCTGTCCGCGATGCAGAACTGAATGTTTCGTCCGCCGGCGCCCCGTTCTTTCCACTCCGGCAGTTGGAAGCCCACTAGGTCCGGCACCAGGCTGGTCTCCCAGTTGTGTCTCCCCGGCTTGACCGCCCGGAACTCGCCCTCTCCCTTGAAGTACCGCTCCTCGGCAAGGCGGTCCTTGAACACGAAGTCGTTGTCGAAGACGAAATCAGCGTTGTGGAAGATGTTGAAAATGACCGGAAGATTGGTCAGGGCGGCGAAGCGGGCCGGCTCCGTACCCGACCCGTTGAACAGTTGGTGCGGCGCGTTCATCGGGATCCCAAAGAGGCTGCCGGCGCCCCACTCGAAGCTGTGCTTGGCGCCATTCAGCCCTTCGATGGTCGTGGCGCCCCGCCCCTTGAGCACGTAGATCAACTTATCGAACATGTGCTTTTCGGGGTTCAGCGTACGTCCCGGCGGGATCTCTGCGACGTAGCAGCTCAGATAGTCGCTGCGGCCAGCGAGGTGGACGTACGCGCCGAGGCCTCCCACTCGCCGCCACGGCTCCAGCTGCAACGAGAGGCAATCGACGCTGTACCCCTCGATAACGGGGATCCCTTCCGTTTTCAGGAAGTCCGTGTACGGCAACCTCAAGTAATACGGGTTGTACTCGATCTCGTCGGTCATCTCCCTCTCCTTTCGCGGTGAGACCAGGCAATCCAGCCTGTGCTCCTAAGGCTTGTATGTAAAGGTCGGCTGCTTCAGCCGCTCCTTGATCTCGCTGAGCCGCCCCGGCAGCTCCGAACTGGTCCACTCGGAGAAGGCGCTGTTGGGGCTGCCCCAGACCCGCATCATTGTAACAGCCTCGGCGTGGGCCCCGGCATTGATGAAGGCAGCCATAGAGGCGCGGTCCTTCCAGGCGGTGAACGTGTAAAACCGCTTTCGCCACGGCTCCGCCAGCACAGCCCACCTAAGCAGTCCCGGCGTCTCGTCCAGCTGCGTGAACACCCGGCCAGACAGCCTCATGAACGGCAGCAAGTAGCGCCATCCCCGCAGCTCCAGCACCGTGGCGACGCACAAGACCTCGGCGCCGGCCTCCTGATCCGAAACGACTCGTCCGCGCTGGAAGGCCACTGCCTATCGTTGCCTCACACGAAAATGGCACAGCCGCCCTCGGCTGTGCGCGGTCTGGGGCCAGGCTTTCATCCGTCGTGGTACGCCCCGTCGGCATTGACGATTCTGACGGAGGAAGAACCTGGGGTGGTGCAGCGCCCGGCCAGACGTTTCGGTCCGCCAACCCCACCCGCAATCCCTGCTCCCGCAGCCCCCTATTTCTCCAGCCACGCCTCCTCTAGTGGCCAGCCGATGTAGCTCCAGTTCGGTGCGTAGTTCTTGAGCCACGGCTGCCAGGCGTGGATCTCGATGGGGTAGTACATGGCGACGTTGTCGAACAGCTCGGTGTTGATGTACCGCACCGCCTCCCGCACGATCTCGAGCCGCTTGCCCGGGTCTGCCTCCTTTCGCTGAGCCTCGATGAGGTTGTTCAGCTTGGCGTCCTTCATCCCGCTGTAGTTCCCCTTGGAGGAGCTGTGGAACCACTGAAAGAGGTTGGAGTCGATGTCGCCTTCCAGGGGCACCCCCGTATTGTTGAGGTAGTAATCGATGCGCCTCATACCAGTGTAATTTCAGCCTTCCGCACGTACCGCTTGCAGCGATGCCTTTGAGTTTGCGCCAACGGCCTTGGCCATAGACCCGGCGAAGCCGTGGCAGGTCTCGGATAGCTCTCCCAACCACCAACGTCTCAATTTCGGTGATCGCGCCAAGAATCTCAAAGGGCCCCGTGGCAGCGATGACGGAGGCCGTCACTCTGAGCTGATCGACGCGACCTCCTTCAAGAACGCCGAGACCTCCAGGTTGAACACCTCAAGGTTATCCTCGTGCACGAAATGGGAGGCTCCCGGTACCTCGGCCCAGCGCACCAGCGGGTTCACCCGGGCCATCTCTTCCACCGTCTCCCGGGTCAGAATATCCGTCGCCCCGCCCCGCAGTACGAGTGTCGGGCACCGGAGGGCCTTCACGGCGGGCCACAGATCCGGACGGGGCTGCGCCTGGGCTGCGCGCCGCGCCATTCTGATACCCTCGAGGTCATACACCCACGTGACGGCGCTGCCGTCCGGGAGCTGCTTCATAGCCGTCCCCAAACGGGCCCTAATCACATCGTCCGAGGCACCGGGCCGTTCCTTGCGGCAGAACGCCTCCGCCTCGGCCCAGCTCGAAAACCGGACCGGTGTGGCCTCCATCTCCCGGGCGATGCGAGCCGAGCCCGGTGAGTCCAGCGACCCGGGGCCCACATCCTCGATCACCGCCGCCTTAACTCTATCGGGGTGTTTCGAGGTGTAGGCCAGGGTGTTCGCACCGCCCATAGAGTGGCCGACCAACACGAACTGCCTGAGGCCAAGCTGGTCGACGAAGCCCTCGATATCCGACACGTACGCGTCGGTGTTGTACTCCGCCTCGGGCGCCCACTCGCTCTCCCCCCGGCCACGCTGGTCTAGCGCCAGCAGGTGGAACCGGTCCGCCAGTGGCCGGGCCACCGGATCCCAGGTGTGGGCGAAGCCCCGCAGCCCGTGAAGCAGGACCACCGGCGTGGCCCTCTCGTTTCCCCAGTCGAGGTAGTGAAGCCGGAGTCCATTCACCGTGATGAATTGGTCCGTCGCGACTGTCTGAATGGCCATCGACTCCTCCTTGGCTACCTGCTGCTTACTGGCTACTGGTCACCGGCGCCTTGCAGTATACTGCGCGCATCACAGAACCTCGAAGGAGGACCCACCATGCGAGTCAGCCTCTCTCACGGCGGCCCCAACCTCTACAAAGGGAGCGAGGCCCCCGATCGCCTTCTTGTGGGCACCCTGGACGGGGTCACCTCTATGACCCAGTCCGCGGGCAAGTGGGGCGACGCCGGTCGCTACCTGTCCGGGAAACACGTGAGCGCCATTCTGGACCTCACCGCCCAGGGCGTCCTCTTCGCCGGAACCCACGGGGATGGCCTTTACCGGTCCCGGGACGCCGGGCGCACCTGGCTGCGGGTCGATAGCGGGCTCCGCTCCGACAACGTCTACTCCCTAGATGCTGTCGATGCCGGCGGACAGCTGCGGGTGTACTGCGGCACTGAGCCGGCGCACCTACATGTCAGCAGTGACCTGGGCGACACCTGGGAGGAGCTCCCGGCCCTGCGTAGCGTGCCGAGCGTCCCCAACTGGACCTTCCCCGGGCCGCCTCATGAGGCCCACGTCAAGAATCTTGCCTTCGACCCCCGGTCGCCGGACACCATCTACGCCGCCATCGAAGTGGGCGGCCTGCTCCGCTCGAAAGATGCGGGCCGCACCTGGGAGGAGCTGAGCGGTTTCTATGAGGATGTCCACCGCATCGCCCTTCGCCCCTCTCAGCCCGACTGCATCACCCTCGCCACAGGGAACGGGATCTGGCAGAGCCTGGATGGAGGCGGCACCTGGAAGCAGCTTACCGACCGCTCCACTCGGATCGCCTACCCCGATGCCCTGGTCTACCACCCGGAGAAGCCGGACCTCGTCTTCACCGCCGGCGCCATCACCAATCCGGGCTCCTGGCGCGACACTCACACCGCGGACGCCCGGGTCGGCCGCAGTCGCGACGGCGCCCGTACCTGGGAATTCCCCTCCAGGGGCCTGCCGGATCACATCCGGGGGAACATCGAAGCCATGAGTATGGCGGTCTGGCCGGGCGGCTACGGCCTCTTCGCCGGCACCACCGACGGCGACGTGTTCAGCAGCGTCGACGAAGGCGAATCCTGGGCTACCATCGCCAGTGCCCTGCCGCCGGTCTCCAAGGGCGGGCACTTCCGCAACCTCAGGACCCCCGACGCGCGGGAGCCCGTCGGGGCGCATTGATCTCAGCGGGGCAAAACCTGGGGGCGGGGGCTTGTCCCCCGCCTCACCATTTGTGAGGCTACAGATTCCGGCACAACAGGAATCCGGAGCGTCTGACGCAAGGAGGTAGAGGCGCTCCCCCGGGCGGGATGAACAAGAGAGCCACTAAGGCTCTGCCCTGACCCCCCAGGCCTTCTCAACCTCAGGGCTGGTATTTGGGGTTCCCCCGATCCGGTGAGCCGGCATACTCCCGGCTCACGCCTTGCCCAAAGGTTGAGATGACCAAGTTCGGCTTCCTGCTGCCCCCAATGTGCTATCCTGATGCATACTTATCATGCATAAGGGTTGGCGATGAGAACACGAACCACTGTGGAGATTGACAACGAGCTGCTGGGCAAAGCGATGGAATATTTCGGGTGCCGCAGCAAGACCGCCGTGATCGATTTGGCGCTGCGGGAGCTCATTCGCAGCTACGGAAGGCGGAAGTTGCTAGAGTTTAGCAGGAGCGGCCAGACCCTCGAAATCCCTGGCTACGAGGCGGGTCAGGAAGCAAACCGCGGGCGAGAGGAGCTGATCGAGCGGCTCTGGAATGGCTGACCTGTATCTCGCTGATACTTCTGCTTGGGTGCCGTACTTTCGACGGCCGGTTCGACGAAGCCTCCGGGAGCGCATTGACCGCCTTGCCGAAACCGAAGAGCTGGCCACTTGCGACATGGTCAGACTGGAACTGCTTCGAGGAGCCAGGGACGACGCCGAATTTTTGCTCATCGAGGCAGGCCTTTACGCCGCGCAGGCTCTTCCCACCAGTGCACGCGAGTGGTCCGAGGCGATCAACCTCGGCCTTCGACTTAAGCGAGCCGGAGTCAATGTCGGCGCCCCGGACCTGCTGATCGCCGCCGTCGCGATCACACACCAAGCCTTGCTAGTACACGCTGACGCCGACTTCGAGCAGATCGCCCAGCACTCGACACTTCTCACCGAGCCCGTCTTCGACCTGCTGCCAGTGGCGTGAACGCGGGCAGTAAAAAGCCGGAGCGGCTGGCACAATGCAGGTGAGGCGCTCCCGCAGGCGGGATTAGAAGAGCCGCTTGGGCTCTGCCCTGACGCCCCAGGCTTTCGCAACCTGATTGCCTGGTACTTGGGCCCGTGCTCTGACCGCTCCGGTAGTGGGCAGTATAGTCTTGTCAGATCCCGTGTCAAGAGGTTTTTGGATTTTTTTCGGCTTGTTCCTCTCACTGGCGAACATAAACACCTGCCGGCTCCCCCGCAAGGACCGAATCGGCGATAAGGGCCGCGGCTTGGGCAGGGTCAATGTTGTCGGTGTTCACAATAAGATCATAAGACGTGAGCAACTCCGGTCCACGGCCATAGAACCTGCGGAAGTACGCGTTGCGCTCTCGGTCGGAGATCTGGACCGCCTTCTGTGCTTCCCGCTGCGAGAAGTTGCGGGCTTGCATCAGCCGCTGCACGCGGACCTCAGGTGAGGCCGTGATCAACACGCGCATTACGTCGCTCCAACCCATCAACGCCATGCCCCCGCCGTGCGCGACGATCACAACATTCGTCTCCTTAGCCAACGATTTGATAACATCGATGATAAGAGCTTCGTACCGTGGCTCCTGGTAGTAAGAAAAATCCGCGCCTGTCCACTCCGCCTCTTCCGTAAGAGAAGGCCGCCCGAGGCTTTCCAGGATCCGTTGCAGCAGTGGAGCCGTCCGTTCAGCGGCCGCTATTTCCTCCGGAGAAACTCCAGCCCGATTGGCGGCACGGACAATGATTTCGTCGTCCACATACCGGAACTGGAGTCGTTCCGCGACGCGCACCCCGATCTCTTCTCCTCCGGCTGCGATAGTTCTCGCAATAGTGACCACGTTCCTGAGCATTCTCTTCTCTCCTCAGGCAAAGTGCGCCCGTTCTCAAATTCTGCCTTAATCAAGGAGGGCCTGGTCCGTTTTCCGCAAGCGTCTGCTCATGACTTTTAGCATCTTGACCGCGACTTCGGGATCATTCCTTACGATGGCCATCATTTCCCACCCTGGGATCAGGAAGCACTCCGTGTCAGCCGTGGCAACCACCGTGGCGGATCGCGTGTAGTTCTCTAGAATGGCCATCTCTCCAAAGAACTCCCCGGGTCCGAGCGTTGCCAGGATTGCTACTCGCCCTGCCCCCAAGCCTTTCTGGACCTCAACCTGCCCTGCCAAGAGGCAGTAGAACGCCGAGGCCTCCTCACCTTCCCTCACGATAGTCTCTCCGTGCGTGTACTGGCGCGTTCTTGCCAGGCCCGCCACTTTGTGCAGTTCTTCCGAGCTAAACTCGCTAAAGAGGGGCACCGTTTTTAACGACTCTTCCCATGTTCTCGTTGTTGTCATGGCAGCGTGACCCCCAAGGAGATGTGGGGCAAGGTTAATCTGAATCCTTCAAGCCCGTCAACACCGTAGTGGCAATTTAATTTTCGCAAGACCTTATTTGCAAGGTGTGTCTGACCCCTCCCTTCTCAGTTCTTGCGGAACCGTCCAACGCCGTATAATCGCCTCACAGCGATGCTGCCCGGTATGGCCGAAGCCGCCCATCCTCTCCTGGACGCCATGCCCGTCCTGGAGAGCCACGTGGACGCCTCCAGCCCGGAGTTCCAGGAGAACCGAGCCTCTTTGCTGGCCCTTCTCGACCAGCTCCGCGAGCGTCTGGAACTGGTGCGGCAGGCCGGCGGCGAGGACGCGGTCAAGCGCCACAAGGAGCGAGGTAAGCTCCTTGCCAGGGAGCGCATCGACCTCCTCATCGATCCCGAGACTCCCTTCCTGGAGCTGAGTCCCCTCGCCGCCTGGGAAATGTACGACGGCGAGGCGCCCTCCGCGGGCATCGTCACCGGTATCGGCCTGGTCTGCGGGCAGGAATGCGTCATCATCGCCAACGACGCCACCGTCAAGGGCGGCAGCTACTACCCTATCACCATCAAAAAGCACCTCCGTGCCCAGGAGATCGCGGAGCAGAACCACCTCCCGTGCATCTACCTGGTGGACTCCGGCGGCGCCTTCCTTCCCCTCCAGGCCGAGGTCTTCCCTGACCGCGACCATTTCGGCCGCTTCTTCTACAACCAGGCCCGCCTCTCTGCTAAAGGTATCCCTCAGATCGCGGCAGTGATGGGTTCCTGCACCGCGGGCGGCGCGTACGTCCCCGCAATGAGTGACGAGACTATCATCGTGAAGGGCACCGGCACCATCTTCATCGGCGGGCCACCCCTGGTCCAGGCCGCAACAGGTGAGGTGGTCAGCGCCGAGGAGCTGGGTGGCGCCGACGTGCACACCCAGCTCTCAGGCGTTGCCGACCATTACGCCGTCAACGACGAGCACGCCCTGACGATTTGCCGCAGCGTCGTCGCCAACCTCAACCACGCCAAAACCTTCCCCTGGGAGGTCATTCCCCCCGAGCCGCCGGCCTACGACCCGGCCGAGCTCTACGGCATCATCCCAACGGACTTGAGCAAGTCCTTCGACATCCGGGAAATCATCGCCCGCCTCGTGGACGGCAGCCGCTTCCACGAGTTCAAGGCGCTCTACGGGACGACGCTGGTGTGTGGATTCGCCAGGGTCATGGGCTTTCCTGCCGGCATCGTCGCCAACAACGGCATCCTTTTCTCAGAATCCGCTCTGAAAGGCGCCCACTTTATCGAGCTCTGCGCCCAACGCAAGACCCCCCTTGTCTTCCTCCAGAACATCACCGGCTTCATGGTTGGGAAGCGCTACGAGCAGACGGGCATCGCCAAAGACGGCGCCAAGATGGTCGCGGCCGTGGCTGGTGCAGAGGTGCCCAAGTTCACCGTCATCGTTGGTGGGTCCTTTGGGGCCGGGAACTACGCCATGTGCGGCAGGGCCTACTCACCTCGCCTCCTCTGGAACTGGCCCAACGCCCGCATCTCAGTGATGGGGGGCCGCCAGGCGGCCAGCGTCCTCCTCACCATCCGCCTCAACAACCTGCGCGCCCAGGGCCGGGACATGACCGCCGAAGAACAGGAGCGGTTCCAATCGCCCCTTCTGGAGCAGTATGAGTACGAAGGCAGCCCTTATTACAGTACCGCCCGCCTCTGGGACGACGGCATAATCGACCCCGCCGACACCCGGACCCTCCTTGGCCTCGGCATCGCCGCGTCCCTCAATGCCCCCATCCCGGACACGCGGTTCGGGGTGTTCCGAATGTGAGGTAGCCTCACCTATGGCGGTCACCGGTCTGGACATCGAATGGCGCCGGCCCTTCGCTGGAGCACGGCCCTTCGGCGAGACGGGACCCTACGAGCACGTCGCGGGGACCCTTCACTTCGCGGTAAACCCCCAGGACCCGGCGAATGGCTGCATCGTCGACCTTGACCTCGCCCCGCGCGAGGCCGGCGGCAAGATCCATTTCAGCGCCGATTTCGCCCTTATCCAGCCGGTGGACCCCAACCGCGGCCGCGGCCGCCTCCTCTTCGACGTCCTGAACCGCGGCACCGCCCGCGCCCTCGCCGTCTTCAACGAAGGTGGCGGCGAACCGTGCAGCGGCCAGGAATTGGATCCCGGCAACGGCTTCCTCATGAGGCGTGGCTACACCGTCGCCTGGTGTGGCTGGCAGCAAGACCTTCCCCCTCATGGGGCCGAACGCATGGGACTGTATGGCCCAACCCTCCCCGACTCAGTCCAGGGCTTCGTCCTCTGCGAGTTCCAGCCGGTCGCAACCACAGACCTGATGGAGCTCTCCGACCTCAGTCACCAGCCCTACCCACCGGTCAGGGACGGCACAGAGGCCACCCTCTCTGTCCGCGATCACACGGAAGCCCCCCGCAGGCTGATCCCAATGAACCAGTGGCGCTTCGTCGCCCCGGGTGGGAAGCCCGTTCGTAGCGCGGGCTTCAGCCCGCCATACGCGACTCACATCTCCTTGGACGGTGGATTTCAACCAGGACTCCTCTACGAAGCCGTCTACCGTGCCCAGGGCGCCAGAGTCGTCGGCCTTGGCCTGCTCTCTGCTCGCGACGTCTTGTCCTGGCTCAGGTACGACCCAAACGCTCCTCCCAGAGGCGCGCTCCACCACGCCTACGGCTTCGGCCGGTCTCAGAGCGGCCGCTTCCTCCGCCATTTCCTCTACCTGGGTCTGAACCAGGACGAAGCGGGCCGCCAGGCTTTCGACGGCGTTATGCCCCTAGTGGCCGGCGCCAGGCGTGGCGAGTTCAACCTCCGCTTCGGCCAGCCATCCAAGACCCTCGGGCAGGGTGTGGGCGCATTACCTCCGTTCAGCGACGCCGAGCTCATTCCGCAGGCGAGGGCGCCTGCGCCACATGTAATGAACATCAACTCCTCCGCCGAATACTGGGGTGGCGACCGAGGCAGCGGGGGGCAGGCTTCGCTCCTGCACAACGACGGGGAACGGGACCTCGATTTGGCCGGCACCAGCCGCGTCTATTTCCTGGCCGGGACCCAACACGTGGGCGCAGGCATCCCCCCGGAGGACGTGACCTCGACTCAGATCAAGGGACGGTATGCCTTCAACTGCGTCAACTACAACCCGTACCTGCGGGCGGCGCTGGTCAACCTCGATCGCTGGGTCACCGAGGGCCAGGAGCCGCCGCCAAGCCGCTACCCGCGCCTGGACGACGGAACGGCTATCAGTCCTGAAGCGGCGGCAGAGTCTTACCGGCGGCTGGGGTTCGCACCACCGCGGCATTTGCCACGGCTGCGACGGATGGAGTTCGAGACACTTCCCCCGAAGCTCGGAGAGCCCTACCGGCACTACGTCTCCGCCCTGGACGGCGACGGAAACGAAGTCGCCGGCATCCGTCCTCCCGAGGTCGCGGTCCCTCTGGCAACCTACACCGGCTGGAACACCCGTCACCCCGAGGCCGGGGCCCCCGGCGAGTTGATCCCTATGATCGGCGCCACCATCCCCTTCAGCCTCGAGACCATCGCACGCCGCTACAGGGACAAAGAAGACTACCTCCAAGGGGGGCGTACCGCCGCCGAAGCCTTGGCGAAAGAGCGCTACATCCTGGAGGCAGATATCGACCCCATCCTCGCCCGCATGGCCCAACTGTGGGACTGGTTGCAAAAGGCCTGACCGCTGAAAGCTGACCGCTGAGGGCCATGATCCGCCGGGTCCTCATCGCCAACCGCGGCGAGATCGCGGTCCGCATCATCAGGGCTTGCCATGAGCTTGGAAAGACTGCCGTCGCCGTCTACTCCGCGGCCGACCGAAACGCCCTCCACGTCCAGCACGCCGACCAGGCACGGCTGATAGGCCCGCCGCCGCCTGAGGCCAGCTATCTGAACATCCCAGCTCTTATCGACGCTGCCCGCGCCTCCGGCGCGGACGCCGTCCACCCCGGTTACGGGTTCCTCTCCGAGAACCCGGCTTTCGCGGAAGCCTGCCAAGCCGCCGGCCTCACATTCATCGGTCCCTCTCCCGAGGCCATGCGAGCCATGGGCGACAAGCCCACCGCCAAACGCATCGCTCAGCGCTCCCGTGTGCCCATCCTCCCCGGCTACACTCCTGCCGCCCGGAGACCGGCGGGGGCGAGGTCTCCTCGCCCGGCGGGGCAGGCAGTGGTCTCTGACTTCCTCACTTCCTCACTTCCTGATTTCCCGGATGAT
>CAZPYZ010000098.1:0-10762 GCA_964590215.1 uncultured Dehalococcoidia bacterium
GCCTGGCCGCAGGGTGTGGACCAATGTTCGCGCTTGAACGCTGTGAAGCATGTGGGACAGGCGCCCTCGCCTGTGAGGGCCTCTGCGACGTGCAGCGGCTGTTAGCGAACAGATCCTAAGAATTAGCCCCGCATTAATGCAATCCTGGTTCCGTTGTACCAGGGTGGCAAGTTGGACTTTGGACTTTGGACGTTGGACCGCGCGACTGACAGCGCAAAGGAGAACCGGCTATGCTGAACGAAACGAAGCATTTCTAGCAGGGAAGGGCAACCCTGACTTCCTCAGTTCCTCACTTCCTCATTTCCTCACATTTCCCCATGCGGCTCATTCTCATCACCGGCAAGGGCGGAGTAGGCAAGACGACAGTCGCCGCGGCGACCGCCCTGCGAGCCGCCGGGTTCGGCCACCGCACGCTGGTGATGAGCACCGACCCCGCTCATTCCCTGGGCGATTCCTTGGAGGAGCGATTGAGTGGTGATCCCCGGCAGGTCCGCGAGAACGTCCTCGCCCAGGAGGTGGACGTGCTGCGAGAAATGGATAGCCACTGGGGAACCGTCCAGGAATGGGTGAAGGCCCTCTTGGCCTGGCGAGGTCTAGAGGAGACCATCGCCGGTGAGATCGCGATTCTTCCTGGTATGGAAGAACTGGCGGGCCTGTTGTACATCCTCGAGCACTACGAGAACCCGGATTTGGACCTCCTCATCGTCGACTGTGCGCCCACCGGCGAGACCCTACGCCTCCTGAGCTTCCCCGACGTGCTTCGCTGGTGGCTGGACCACGTATTCCCCATCGAGCGTCAGGCGGCGCGAGTGCTCGGCCCCATCGCCTCAACCCTTTGGAAGCTGCCCGTCCCTCGGGAAGAGGTCTTCGACGCCGCTAAGGCGCTGACCGAGCGGTTGATCAGAATGCGGCAGCTCCTCACCGACCCTCAAACCGCTTCCGTCCGGTTGGTTCTCAATCCCGAGCGCATGGTTGTGCGCGAGGCCCAACGCACCTTCACCTACTTGGGCCTTTATGGATACCACACGGATTTGGTGGTGGAGAACAGGGTGCTACCCGATTCCGTACGGGACCCCTATTTCGACTCCTGGAGGGCCGACCAGAGCCGGCAGGGGGAGCTCATCGTTAGCGCGTTCTCTCCCATCCCCATTCGGCGGGTCCCCCTCATGGAGCGAGAAGCTGTGGGCGTGGAGATGCTGGAGAGGCTGGGGACGGCGCTCTACGGCGACGACGACCCGGCCCAGGTGTTCTATCGAGGCCGGTCCCGCGAGTTCCTGGAGGAGAAGGGGCGCCGTGTGCTGGAGATCCCCCTCCCCTTTGCCGAAAAGTCCGACGTGGTGGTGACGCAGCACGGCGATGAACTCGCGGTGCGGGTGGGCAATCAAAAGCGGAACATTATCCTTCCCCGCACCTTCGCCGTGCTGGAAGCCTCGGAGGCGAAGCTCGAGAACAACCGGTTACAAATTACCTTCCGCCGGCCCAGCGGCGGATCCTGATGCTCTGGAGGGGCTGGAAGTTAGGGATGGAAATCGCGCCCGACCTGTCACCGCGAGCCCGTCACCCGGCCCTCGGCCCCTCTAACGATCCTGCGGGCGTGGCAATCTGGGGTGGGGCGCGCCGATCGGCAGCGCACTGCCTCCCCGCGCTTCATGCTGGTACGAGCCTAAGCCCCTCGAAGGGAATAATCTCGAAGGGGCGCAGTGGCCGGACGTTGCCGGCGAACCCACAATTCGGGACACTTGAAGTGCAGCCGGAAGGCCCCGGTTAGGTGGGGGCAGCAAAGCCGCGCTGCAACCGAGGCGCTGTCCTGAGGCGAGAGCCCGCCCTGAGCGGAGTCGAAGAGAAGCAGCGCGCAGGACGGGCCCGCAACCTCGGGGAGGGGAACGTTCCGGCCGGCCTTGAGAGGAGGAGTGCCATGGCAGAAAGAACCGAGAGTAGGCGGGAGCGCCCGTTGTTCGAGTTCCTCCGGCAAGAGGACGGCTCCTACGCCTGCTATTTCAACCCGCCCCAGCTACCGCCCGAGTTTGAGGAACACGTTCACAACGCGCGGCGCGAGACCCTCCTCGCCATCCGCAGCCTGCTGGACGCAGCCATCGAGCAGGAGCCCAGGCGCCGCCGGCCCCCCCGCCCGCGGACCATCGAAGTGAAGTAGGCGCCGGCGCTGGGAATCCACGGCTGGAACTCGTGGGCCAGTTGCCGCGTTCCCGTGCGACGTTGCGTGAGCTGAGAGTTTGCCCTGAGTGAAGCCGAAGGGAGGGCCGTCGATGTTCTCCTGAACGCTACGCTCACGACACGTGGCCTACTAATGTGCCTTGCATGAAGCGCAGCCCGCCCCCCACCGTCCTAACCTTTCACCCGAGCCGTTGTTCATGAGGCATCCATGACCCAACCCCGCCCCCTCAACGTTTCTGCCCTGGAAACCTGGCTCTGGGACGCCGCCTGCGTCATCCGCGGCCCCGTCGACGCCCCCAAGTTCAAGGACTTCATCCTCCCCCTCATCTTCCTCAAGCGCCTCTCCGACGTCTTCGGAGATAGCCGCGCTCATCGAGGAGATCAACACGGCCGGAAGCCTTCACCGTCTTCTGGCTCCTCGCCCGTGACGGCGTGGACGAACCTACCGCCGCCCAGACGGCGCGAGACCTGCAACCCGTCTTCCAGCGCTACCCCCAGTGGTGGCTCACCCAGGCCCACACCCGTAACGTACGCCGCGCCTGTTACGAGGCGCTCGGCGGCCTGGGCCTCGACGACCTGCCGAGCTTCGTTGATCAGGTCCTCACCGCCCCGCGGGACCGTACCGCGTGAGACCGATGTCAGATTCCCGTAGCGCGGGGGCCTGTACCCGCTAGGGGCCGCCGCACCATCCATAACCCCCGAGGCCTTCCGGGCCGAGGTAGACGCCTGGGCGCAACGCATAGGCGTGGCCCCCGCTGAGGTCCGCCTTCGCTCCATGAAACGCAAGTGGGCCAGCTGCTCCACCGCCGGACGCCTTACCTTCAACCTGGAGTTACCCAAACGCTACCTGGTTGACTAGAACATCCGTACTATGCTACAGTCCTTCCACTATGACCATACCCTTCCCCGTCCCAAACCCATCGCCCGACGCCCCGCGCCCCCGCGGCGCCCCCATGGGCAACCAGAACGCCCGCAAGCGTGGCCTCTACGACAAGCAAGAAGACCTCTGGAGCGCATTCCTCGCCGCCCGAGACGCTAAGGGCTGCGCCGACGAGATCGCCATCCTCCGCATCCGCATCAAGCACCTCTTCGTTCGCAACGCACCCAACGAAGAGCTCCTTCACGCCTGCGAGGTTCTTAATCGCCTCCTCCTCACCCACCACAGGCTCATGCACCCCCAGGGCGATCCCCCTTACGACGATTGACTTCAATTTGTCTCACGCCTGGCCGGTCATTGTCACCTCTTTGTTTCACGCCTGCCTGGATTTGTTCGCCCATTTATTTGACACCCACGGTCCCTAGCTAAAACCCCATTTGTTTTCTGACCAGTGAACCATCCGGGCCGTTCAACCCACCAATCACAATCCGTCTTGACGTGCTCTCCCCCATCTCTACAATGGAGCACGCGCCCGCACGACCCGAAACCCGAAACTCGATACCTGAAACTCGAAACCCGGAGGCCCCCATGCCCAGGATGACCGGCAACCAGTACTTCGCCCAGATGGTGAAGGCCCACGGCATCTCCCACGTCTTCTTCGTCCCCACCATCATGATCCCGGCCATGGCCGCCATGCAGGATCAGGGCATCAAGCGCGTTGTCACCCACGGCGAGAAGGCCGCTGCGTACATGGCCGACGGCTATGCCCGCGCCTCCCGGCACCCCGGCGTCTGCCTCGCCCAGACCATCGGCTCCGCCAACCTCGCCGCCGGCCTCAGGGATGGCTACATGGCTTGCTCCCCCATCGTGGCTATCACCGGCGGTGTCGACCTCGCCGGCCACTACCGCCACGCCTACCAGGAGATCGAAGACTTCACCATGTGGGATCCCGTCACCAAGGCCAACTTCCAGGTCCAGGACCCTCTCCGCTTCCCGGACCTCTTGCGCCAGGCCTTCTGCACCGCCACCACCGGTGCTCCCGGCCCCGTCCACCTCGAGCTGGTCGGCACCCATGGCCAGCAGCTGGAGCGCGAGGTCGATCTCGAGCCCCTCTGGGAGCACCGCTTCAACCAGGTCCCGGCCTTCCGGCCTGAACCCGAGATGGCCGATGTCCGCGCCGCCGCCATCGCCCTCGCCCAGGCCGAGCGCCCCATCATCATCGCCGGCGGCGGCGTCGTCTGGTCCGGCGCCGAGGCAGAGCTCCGCAAGCTCGCCGAGATGCTGAATATCCCCGTCGCCACCTCCCTCAACGCCAAGGCCGCTCTCCCCGACGATCACCCCCTCAACGTCGGCGTCCCCGGCACCTACTCCCGCTGGTGCGCCAACCGCGCCATCTCGGAGGCCGACCTCGTCTTCTTCGTCGGCAGCCGCGCCGGCGGCCAGGTCACCCACTTCCAGAACGTCCCCAAGATCGGCGTCCCCACCATCCAGCTCGACATCGACCCCCAGGAGCTCGGCCGTATCTATCCCAACCAGGTCTCCATTAACGCCGACGCCAAATCCGGCCTGCAGAAGCTCATCGATAGCGTCGAACCCATTCCGCCCCGCAAGGAGTGGATCGACCGCATCCAGAGCCTCGTCCGGGAGTACTGGGCCGAGTCCAACCAGCACTTCAATTCCGACACCGTCCCTCTGCGGCCCGAGCGCATCTGCAGGGAGCTCTCTGAATGGCTCCCCGACAACGGTGTCGTGGTCTCGGACACCGGCCACTCCGGCATGTGGACCGGTCAGATGCTCCGGCTCACCAAGCCAGGCCAGCGTTACCTCCGCTGCGCCGGTTCTCTCGGCTGGGGCTTCCCAGCTACCCTCGGCGCCAAGGCCGCTCTCCCCGACCGTCCCGTCGTCACCTTCACCGGCGACGGCGGCTTCTACTACCACATCGCTGAGCTGGAGACCGCGGCCCGCTATGGCATCAACGCCATCATCCTGGTCAACAACAACTTCGCCCTCAACCAGGAGGAATCCCTCTTCAACGCAGCCTACGGCGGCGACGCCAAAGGCCAGGGCGACGAGATGTGGCACTTCGAGAAGGGCGTTAACCTCGCCAGAATCGCCGAAGCCATGGGCTGTTTCGGTATCCGCGTCGAGCGCGCCCAGGACATCAAACCGGCGCTGGACAAAGCGGCCGCCAGCAACCGCCCCGCCGTCGTCGAGGTCCTCAGTGACGTCAAAGCAATGTCCAAGCGCGCCTGGGTCCCCACCGCTGCAACGGGACACTAGAGACGTAGACAACACTGTTTTCCCTCTCCCTGTGGGAGAGGGCCAGGGTGAGGGCAACAAGCGATGTACGCATTAGACGTCGATCAAACCCAACCAGGCTTCGAAAAGATCGTCCCCCCCGGCGCCGTCCTCGAGCGAGTGTCTCACGGCCATGTCTTCACCGAAGGCCCCCTCTGGGACGCCCGCGCCGGTGCCCTCGTCTGGACTGACATCCGGGGCGACCAGATCCTGAAATACACACCGGGCAAGGGCACCGAGGTGGTGCTCGAGCCCACCGGAAAGGCCAATGGCCTCACCCTCGACCATCAGAACCGCATCGTCGTCGCCGGCTGGGGCTCCCGCACCATCTGGCGCATCGAGCCCGACGGGACGCACACCGTCCTCGCCTCTCACTATGACCGCGTCAAACTCGGCACCCCTAATGACGTCGTGGTCAAGTCCGACGGCTCCATCTGGTGGACGGATACCGACGGCGCCCTTTTCATCCCCGGCATGTGCGGCGACGACGTTCAGAAATACCGCGAGTACAACGCCACCATGCGCCTTGATCCGAATGTGGCGCAGGCGCCCTCGCCTGCGACCGGGGCGGGCATCACCGTCGTCGACACCGCCTGCGAGGGCCCCAACGGCCTCTGCTTCTCCCCCGACGAGTCCCTCCTCTACATCAACGACACCCCGAACCGGACTATCCGGGTCTACGACGTCCAGCAGGACGGAACCCTCAACAACGGCCGGGTCTTCTACACCGACACCGGCATCGAGCCCGGCGTCCCCGACGGCATGAAAGTGGACGTCGAAGGCAACGTGTATTGCACCAGCTCCGCCGGCGTCCACGTCATCAGCCCGCAAGGGCAGCTGCTGGGCCGCATCAAGGTCCCCGAGCACGTCGCCAACATGGCCTGGGGCGACGCCGACTTCAGGACCATGTACTTCACCTGCCGCGAGGTGGTCTACCGCGCCCGCCTCGGCATCACCGGCGTCCCCCACGGCGAGGAAAACCGCCGGAGGGTCTTAAGGCTATGAAGCCCTGGGCGGAGCCTGGCGGCAGCGAGCGCGAGAGCGCAGCTCTGTGGGCGGGCCGGGCGGGACCACCGAACGTTGGGACGTGAGCCAAACCTAGGAGAGGAAACCCATGCCGGACTGGAACTTCCAACGCGTCACCGAAGCTTACCCCGCCATCACCGAAGCCCCCGTCTGGGACGGTGAAGCCATTCTGTTCACCCACGGCGAGTCGAACCGCATCCTCCGTTACGACCCGCAGAAGGGCGACGTCACCGTCTTCCGCAACTTCACCAATCGCACCAACGGCCTGGCCTTCGGGCCCGACGGCACCCTCTACGGCTGTCAGGCCCTCTCCCGCCGCATGGTGCGCTTCAACAGGGATGGTTCGACTACACCCCTCACCTACCGCTTCCCCGATGGCGGCTACCACAACATGCCCAACGACGTCGCCGTGGATCGCCAGAACCGCGTCTGGTTTAGCGACCCGGTGCACCGGCTCCCTGCCCGAGGGCCGGCTCGCCCCCACCCCGATCATCAGTCCATCCTCCGCCTCGATCCCCTGCCCGACCGTACCCATGTCCTGAAGCGGATGACCTTTGATACCTCCCGACCCAACGGGCTGCTGGTCTCACCCGATGGCAACACCCTGTACGTCGCGGACAGTGATGACGACAAGGCCGAGTTGCGCGCCTACCCCATCCAGTCCGATGGCGCCCTCGGCAGTTACATCGTGCTCCACACCTGGGGCAAGGATCACAGGGGTCGTCACCGCGGCATCGACGGCATGACCCTTGACGCCGGCGGCAACATCGTCGCCTGCGCCGGTTCCTCCCGGTGCGGCCCAGGTCCTATGGTCTACGTCTTCACCCCTACCGGCCGCGTCCTTGAAACCCACCCGACGCCGGTGGACCCCATCAACTGCTGCTTCGGCGGCGGCGGCCTCTCGGAGTTCTACATGACCTCCCAGGGTGGCGGCCTCTACAAAGTCGCCAACCCCGGCCGCAGCGGCTGGATCATCTGGCCCAACTAACGGTCACCTCTCCCCTTTGCCCCCTGTCATTCTGAGGGAGCAGGGGTCGTGATGGGAAGGGAGGGCGGACCGAAGAATCTCCGCGACAGTACCCCTGCAAAACGGCCCGGAGCGAGATATGTACCTCTTACCCCTGCAAACCGACAACGTAGCCCCAGGTGCCTCCCGTATCGTCCCCGAAGGCGCCCAGACAGAGGTCCTCGCCGACGACCTCATGTTCACCGAGGGCCCCGTCTGGAACGCCGGCGCCCTCTACTACACGGACATCGTCGGCAACCAGATCATCAAGTGGTCGCCCGATGGCGGTAACCAGGTCATCATGGAGCCGGCCGGCCACCCGGACGGCATGACCGTCGACGCCGAGGGCCGTCTCCTCGTTGCCGGCTGGGGCGCCAGGACTGTCTGGCGCTGGGAACACGATGGCTCCACCAGAGTCCTCGCGGCTTTCGACACAACTGGTGCCCACAACCGAGCCACCACTGTGAGGGAGTGGTCCCCCAAACTCAACTCCCCCAACGACATCATCACCAGCTCCACCGGCGTCGTCTACTTCACTGATCCCATGGGCGGTCTTTTCAACGTCGCCATGTGCGACTTCGACGTCCAGAAGCACCTCGACTACCAGGGCGTCTACATGCTTAAGAATATAGAGCGGGCGCCCTCGCCCCCTGGGGGGAGGTCGCCCGATCCTGGAGAGGACGGGTGGGAGTTAACCCTCCTTGGGAATGACTTCGAGAACCCCAACGGCCTCTGTTTCTCCCCCGACGAGTCCCTCCTCTACATCAACGACACCCCGCGCCAGCACATCCGCGTCTTCGACGTCCAGCCCGATGGCACCCTCACCAGCGGTCGCCTCTTCGCCGAGACCAGGGGCTCCGAACCGGGCGCCCCCGACGGGATGAAGGTAGATGTCGAAGGCAATGTCTACGTGACGGGCCCCGGCGGCATCCACGTGTTCGATCCGGCCGGTAAGCTCCTGCTCCGTCTCCTGATGCCCGGTCCTCCCGCCAACTTCACCTTCGGCGACGGCGACTGGAGGACCATGTACGTGACCGCCCGCCAATATCTCTATCGAGTCCGCCTCGGCATCACCGGCCTCCCTCTCGGCCCCCACAACCGCCTGGACGCCCTCAGACAGGCCGGCCGGGGGTAACCGAGCCCCGACCGTAAGCGAGGGGTCCCCCCGCTGCCAACCTGAGCCACCCTATGACCCCCAGGCAGTCTCCACGCCAATGCTAAACTAAGCGCGCGCCACTAGGAGGCCCTGAAATGCCCGTTACAGAACAACAAGTCCTCACCGTCCTCTCCCAGTGCAAAGACCCCGAGCTCGGCCGGGACGTCGTCTCCCTCGGCATGATAAAAAACCTCAAGATCGACGGCGACCAGGTCGACTTCACCCTCGAGCTCACCACCCCGGCCTGCCCCGTCATGGACGAGTTTCGGGAGATGGTACATCACGCCGTCGCCGAGATCCCGGGCGTTGCCACCGTGAACGTGACCATGGACGCCCAGGTGCGGCGTACCGGACCTACCGCCGGCGGTCCCACCGGCGACCTCGCTCCTGGGGTTCGCAACATCATCGCTATTGCCAGCGGCAAGGGTGGCGTTGGCAAGAGCACCGTGGCCGTGAACCTCGCCATCGCCCTGGAGCAGACGGGGGCCCGCGTGGGCCTGCTAGACGCCGACATCTACGGACCCAACGTGCCCGGCATGATGGGCGTCACCGAACCTGGTGACTCCGGCGCCGGTTCCATTCCCTTCGCCGAGAACTACGGCGTCCGCATCATCTCCATGGGGTTCTTCATCCCTGAGGGCCAGGCCGTCGTGTGGCGAGGGCCCATGATCCATGGCGCTATCCAGCAGATGATCCGCGACGTAGACTGGGGCGAGCTGGACTACCTGCTTGTAGATCTCCCGCCCGGCACCGGCGACGCCTCTCTCAGCCTTGCCCAGTTGGTGCCCCTCACGGGCGCGGTGGTCGTCCTAACGTCGTCCCAAGCGGCCCTGGACGACGGCGCAAAGTCCATCGCCATGTTCCAGAAGCTCAACGTTCCCCTTCTTGGCCTGATTGAGAACATGAGCTACCTCAATTGCCCTCATTGCGGCGAGGCCATAGACGTGTTCGGACGGGGGGCCAGCCGCAAGCTCGCCCAAAAGTACGGCATCGACTTCCTGGGCGACCTGCCCTTAGATCCCGCCATCCGTATCGGCGGTGACGACGGCCTACCGGTAGTCGTAAGCTCCCCGGACTCCCCGGCCGCTCACCGCTTCATGGAGGTCGCCAAGACCCTGGCCGGCAAGGTCAGCGTCCACACCGCCAACCAGCCCAAGTTCGTCCCCATCAACATGGTGAGCACGCCCCGGGGGTAGCGAGCGGGGAACCGAGCCACGACCGTAAGGGAGTGGTCGCCCGGTTACCCACTCAGCAGGCGCTACAGAATCAGGTCGCTCAAATAAAACCGCGGCCCGTCCACGCAGGCCAGCTTTGGCCCCCGCCTCGTGATGAGGGTGCACGCGTAACACGCCCCGACCCCACACGCCATCCCCATCTCCGCCAGCACCTGCACCCGCTTCGAAGGCCATAGCTTCGGCACTAACTCGGCGATCCCGGCGTACATGGGCATCGGGCCGCAGGCGTAGACCTCGTCGGCCCACTGCCAGTAGTCTGGCAGCACGTCCGTCACCATCCCCTTGTGCCCGGCGGACCCATCCACCGTGACGCCCACCACCTCGACCTCCGGCGGGAGCAGGTTCACCGGGAATTGTAGTGACGCCCGGGCTGCGCCAGAGATGAGGGTGACGGACTTTCCCCGAGCCACCTGCTGCTCCGCGAGCGCGACCATGGGCGCGACTCCCCAGCCACCGCCGATCAACAGTAGATTTCGGGAGTCCCGCCGTACCGAAAACCCCTTCCCCAGGGGCGCTATGACGTCCAACGTGTCCCCGGACCGTCGAGCCCGCAAATAGCCGGTGCCCGACCCATGGAGCCCGTAAAGAAGCGCAAACCCCTTGTCGCCATTGGTTCCCGGGATCGGGCCGAGGCGATGCAGGCTCAAGGCGCGTCGCAATAGCGGGTCGAAGCCATCGGAGCACCGGACCAGCACGAACTGCCCTGGCTGCGCCTCCCGGGCAATGTCCGGCCCCTTGAGCCACATGAGGTTGACCCCCTCCATGGCCTGGCTATTCAACGCCACCTCTGCCTGCGTTTGCCTCACCTAGCTCTCCTTTACCGTACCGTCGACATGTTCAGAGAACAGGTTGGGCCATTCCAGCGAGTCGCAACACCACGTGGCCCCGCACCCCTTCGAGATTCTTGCGCAGTTTAACCCTGCGCGAGGCGGACGGGCTCAGAATGACCCTTGCGGCGAGTCTCTGATCTGGGAAGGCTATGCCCCCAAAAG
>CAZPYZ010000099.1:0-10732 GCA_964590215.1 uncultured Dehalococcoidia bacterium
ACCCAGGCGACCTTGACCCTGGCTCACTCCGGAGACTTCGACGTGAACGCGAACCTGAGCGTTACGGTCGCAGCGGCCAAGCTCACCACAGGCCAGGCCTTGACCTCCAATACGCTGACAGTGACGGCGGTGGTGGAACCGCAGTAGCGCTTCAGCAAGGAGACCGAAGGGACCGGGGCACCACCCGGTCCCCTTGCTGTGTGCGGTCCGCAACCTGGGCATCCTAATCTGTGGAAATCTGTGAAATCTGTGGTTTCGGCCCGGGGGTGGGTGGGCGGCCGCACTGTGGGAATCTGTGAAATCTGCGGATGCTCAGGAGTGGCGAGGGGTGGCCAGCGCCTCACGCCGGGTCGCCCGGCCCATCTCCCGTTCGGCCTCCCGTTTGGCCTCTGCCTGCCGCTTGTCATATTGCCTCTTGCCGCGCACCAGCCCCAGCTCGACCTTGGCCAGGTGGTCTTTCAGGTAGATCTTGAGGGGCACCAGGCTGAGCCCCTTCCCTTGGGTCTCCACCGTCAGCTCCTTGAGCTCCTTGCGATGGAGCAGGAGCTTACGGGGCCGGTCGGGGTCGTGGTTGAAGCGGTTGCCGGGATCATAGCGGGCGATGTGGACGTTGTGGAGCCAGATCTCGCCATCCTCCACCCGGGCGTACGCGTCCCGCAAGTTGACGCCGCCCGCGCGGATGGACTTAATCTCGGTGCCTAAGAGGGCGAGGCCCGCCTCGAAGGTGTCCAGGACATGATAGTCGTGGTAGGCCTTCCGGTTAAGGGAAACGACCTTAACGGCCACTGCTCAGAGCTGCCTGCTGACCTGGCCGCTTGCTGCTTAAGGAAGGGTGGGGACTGCAGACGCCGTCCGCGACTGGAGAACCTGGACCGCCCGCTCCAACTGGACGTCGCGGCGGTTTCGGATGTCGTCCTCCGTGAGCTGAACCTCGATGTCGGGGGACAGCCCGTTCCCTTCGATCTGCCGCCCTTTTGGCGTTAGCCAGCGGCCGATGGTGACGTACAGCGCCGACCCGTCGCTTAGCTCTCGGAGGTGGTTCACGCTCCCCTTGCCGAAGGTCTTGGTGCCAATGACGACGGCCCGGCCCCGGTCCTGAATGGCCCCTGCCAGGAGCTCACTGCCGCTGGCCGACCCACCGTTGACCAGGACCACCATGGGGAGGTTCGCCGCCTCGCCTCGCCCCCGCAGCCGAAGCTCTTGCCGGTCGCCGTTGCGGTTGACCTGGTAGCCCGCGATGCCGCCTTCAAGGAACTGGCTCGTGACCTCCACCGTCTGATCCAGCAGCCCGCCCGGGTTGTTCCGCAGGTCAAGAACCACGCCCCGTGCATTTTGGTTCCTCGCCTGCTTCACCGCCTCCTGTACCTCTGTGCCGGTGCGCTGCGAGAACTGACTGATGCGAAGGTGCGCGATGGAACCGGGGAGCATTTGAACCGCGACACTGGTGGTCCGGATCTCTGATCGGGTGACTTCTAGGGTCTCGGGGCGGGTATCTCCCTGGTGGAGCACTGAGAGGCTGACCTTGGTGCCCTTTGGCCCCTTGATCTTGTTCACCGCATCTTGCAGGCTGCCGCCCTGCAGCGGCTCCCCGTTGACGGAGAGGATCTTGTCGCCGGCTCGGATCCCGGCCTGCTCTGCGGGCGATCCGGGGAGCGGGGCCACCACAGTCACCGCGCCGCCGTCCATCTGGACGTGGGCGCCGATGCCTTCGTAGGCGCCCCGAATGCCGCTCTGCTCCGCCCGGAAGTTTTCGGCATCGATGAAGCTAGTGTGGCTGTCGCCCAGGGCGGCGATGAGCCCGTCCAGGGCTCCCTTGCCCAGCTTGTCCGGGTCCAGCGCTTTCGGCTCGACGAAGTCCTGCCGCAGGATCTCCCAGACCTCGTCGAGCAGCCGGAACTGTTCGGGAACGTTGGCGGGCACCCCCTTGGTGGCAGATGCCTTATCCGTGGATACTGCCGTCAGCAGGGGCGGGGCTACGACGGGTCCGTTCGGGGCCATAACGTAGCCCACGCCGAAGGAGGTGGCGATCACCGTCGCCGCCAGGAAGGAAAACAGGATTATCTTAAGCCCATGCAACATCGCGGAGTCCTAGCCTATTGTATCAGCATCAGCCTGCCTTGACCGTGAACCCGAGAGGTTCGGCGGTCACCACCAGCCGGTAGGTAGATCCAGTCGGGGAAGCAGGTGATCAACGTCAGGGTCAGACGAGGGTTACCCGGGCCATCATGATCTGCGTGTCCGGAAGGAGGCTAAAGCTCTGGAGGAAGCCCCATCACAGCGTAAAGACATTGGGGGTCACCCTGCTCTTCTCTGCGATGATGATGGCTTCTACCTGGGCGACCGCCTTGATCAGTTCTCCCTGCTTGTTGATTACCGCATAGTCGAAGGAGGAGATGGCCGCCATCTCGGTATCGGCGGTTTGGGTTCGCAGCTTCAGTTCCTCCACGGATTCAGTGCGACGGCGAAAATGGCGCTGCAACAGCTCATCCTTGGAAAAGGGAGCGAGGAAGATCAAGATCGCCCGGGGTACTAGCCGCTTGATGGAGGATGCTCCCTGGACGTCGACCTTGATGATGACGTCCAGGTTCTGGCTCACCGCGTACCGAAGCTCCGACTTGGGGACCCCGTAGTAGTTATCGTATACTTTCGCCCACTCCAGCAGCTCTCCGTTCTTCATCTGGTCTTCAAAATAGTCCACCGTCCAGAAGTGGTAGTGGACGCCGTTTTCCTCCCCCGCGCGCGGCTGGCGGGTGGTGGCGGTAACGGCGTAGTGCCGGGCAGGATCGTGCTGTCGCAGCAAATCGGTGACGGCGTCTTTCCCGACCCCCGATGGCCCGGAGATGACGATGAGGAGTGGCTTTGGTTCCTGGATGCGCACCCATTCCGCGGAACCGCCGCCAGTGCGGGACCTCAACACCATAGTTGGAAGGACCTCCTCTCGCTAGGCTTCTTTGCGGTGTGCCTCGTCGAAGGCCGAACCCGCGCGAGTTTAACGTCGCTCTGGAGACCCCCCCTCTCCCCCGCGTCCGCCTCCGCGTTCTATGTCGCGAAGGCGCTCCCCCTGGTCTCGCAACGCCTGGGCTAGGCGTGACCCCATGAACATCTCGGCCATCTGCTCCCCGGCCGTGGGTATTGGTGCTGCCTCTGGAGCCTGCCGTTGACTCTGGCCCGCGGCCCACCGGTCCCGTGCCTGGCGAGCCTTGTCCAAGTTCGCTAGAAGACGCTCTGGGTCTTCCGTGAGGGCCTTCCGCCAGTCCAGCAACACCGTCAGATACGCGTCGATCCAGTGGAGGAGGCCCGCCTGATTGGTCAGGGTGATCCCTTTGGCAAGCTCCTGGTCAGAGGAAGCGAGGCGAGAGGTGTCCCGAAAGCCAGAGGAGGCGAGCTTGCCCATCTCGTCCCATGAAGGGCTGGCTGCAGTCGCGTTGACGAGGGCCGCGGAGAGCACCAGGGGAAGGTGGCTGACACCGGCCACCAACATGTCGTGCTCTGCCGTGTCGACGAAGTAGGGGGTGGCTCCGACCGTCGTGGCGAGTCCTGACACCAGCTCCACTGCGCCTTTGGAAGCCGTGGGAGATGGCAGGACACAATAGGTAGTGCCCTGGAACAGGGTGGCCGAGGCCGCATCGAAACCTCCCGCTTCTTTGCCAGCCATGGGGTGGCCCCCCACGAAATTAACCCCCGCGGGGAGTTTTTCCTGGGCCCATTGCATGACTTGCGTTTTCGTGCTCCCCACGTCGGTCACCACGCTTCCATCCTTCAGGTCTGGTGCGATGGCTTCGAAGACCTGGGGGAACGCCATGATGGGTGTGGCCACTACCACCAGCGAAGCATCTCGTACGGCTCGAGAGATGTCACGCTCCGTGAAATCCACCGCGCCCCGCCGCTTAGCGGCGTTGACGACGTCCCAGGAAATGTCGACGCCCACCACCTCGACGTTCTTGAGCTTCGCCGCCTTCAGGGCGAGCCCGAGCGAGCCGCCGATGAGGCCGAGTCCGATGATGGTTATGCGATCCATGTCGGTGATCCTAGCCGTCCCGAAGAGGCCGTCGGGTCCGGGGGCGACGGGACTGGGCCATCGGTTGGGCGTTCCTCGCCCGGCCGGCCTGGTGGGCGGCGTGGTTCATAGCGGACGCCCCACCACGATGAGGGAGACGGCTCGGACCGCCGGCCCCAGGACGTCCCACAGACTAAAATTGAACACGGGGATGTAACTGAGGAGGAGGACGGCCATCAGGATGCCCGGACCATAGGGCTCGAGGCGCGCGAAGGAGCGGGCGGCTTCCCGAGGCAGGATCCCAAGGGCCACCTTGAAGCCATCGAGGGGGGCCAGGGGGATCAGGTTAAAGATGGCGAGGATGATGTTGTAAAACACCACGAAACCGATGACGTCCGCGAGGATCCAATTCCAGGTGCCTTCAGTGAAGGGAGCGGGGTGACTGGTGGGGTTGTGCCACACGGAAAGTCCCAACCGAACTGGAAGCGCGACCAGCGCCGCCGTCAACAGGTTCGAGGCGGGGCCTGCTAATGCAACCATGGCAGTGCCGATGCGAGGACCGCTCCTGAGCCAGTAGGGATTGACCGGCACCGGCCTCCCCCAGCCAAACCCCACCAGGAACAGCATGACGGTGCCGGCAGGGTCCATGTGCCGTAAGGGGTTGAGGGAGAGACGCCCGTGGCGCCGGGCGGTCTGATCCCCCTGAGAAGTCGCGATGAGAGCATGGCTCGCTTCGTGAACGGTGATGGCAACGACGAGGGCGAGGGTCATCGCCGCCACCGTTCGCAAGAAGAGGCCGGGGTTGTGGGTTAGGAGGTCGAGGTTAAATAGGAGCACGGGGTTTCTGCGGAAGTACCCTAAGGATAGCAGAGCTTAATAGGCGCTTGCCGATGCCGTATCGACAAAATGTTGTTGTTGTCGGCGCAAGCGCCTAGACGGGGACGGGCGGGCGTAGAGGCCAGGGATCTGCCTGAGCGGGGAATCCATGTACCAACAATCCGAGGTGTGTTCCACGTGCCCGAAGGCCCCCGTTCCGGGCGCAGCCCCGGAACGGGCGTAGGAACTTGCCTGACCTAAGGTGAAAGGATGGCCGGGGACACGCGGGTTCCTCGTGTACAATCGTGAACCGTGACGGACGTAAAGCCTATCGGAGCCCTTTCTGGCATCCATGTACTTGACCTGAGCGGAGGCATCCCGGGGCCTCACTGCGCCAAGATGCTGGGCGACTACGGCGCCGACGTCATCAAAGTCGAGGCACCAGGCGGCGATCCTGCGCGCCTCTACGGTCCCTTTCCAGGGGACGTGCCCCATCCGGACCGGAGCGGGCTGTTCCTCCACCTGAACACCAACAAACGCGGGATCGTCCTTGACCTGGAACGGAGAGAAGCCAGGACAGTCCTGGAGCGCTTGGTCGTATGGGCGGACGCGGTCATCGAAAGCTTCACCCCCGGCTATCTGGCCTCCATTGGTTTCTCCTACCAGGGGCTGCATGCTCTCAACCCGAGGCTCGTGCTCACGTCCATCACTCCCTTTGGCCAGGATGGTCCCTACCGCGATTGGAAGGCCACCGAGACGGTGCTCTTTGCCCTGAGCGGACGGATGTACGGTCACGGCCATCAGGAACGGGAACCCCTGCGTTATGCGCCGGACGTCGTCTGGTTCCAGGCGGGAGTCACCGCCGCGGCGGCGACAGCCGGCGCCCTCTGGGGCGCCGCGATGCGGGGATCAGGCTCCTGGGTCGATCTTTCGATCCAGGAGGCCTTGGCGGGCAACGTCGATAGCCGGGTGGTGATGGCGTCCTACAGCGGGACCTCCGGAGGCCGCTCTTACCGGGCCTACGAGTATCCCCGGGGCGCTTACCCCTGCAGGGACGGCTTTGTCCTCTTCGGGTCGGGGTCGGACCGGTACTTTCGGCGTCTCTGCTGGGCCATCGGCCGGCCGGACCTCCTGGAAGATCCACGCTGGGCGACCCCGGACGCGCGACCTGCCCATCGGGACGAGTTCGAGGCGGTCTTCCTTGATTGGTTGGTAGATCGGACCATGCGGGAGGTGTTCACCCGCTGCCAGGCAGAGGGGGTCATGTGCGCCCCGGTGCTCACCATGGACCAGGTCTACCACGACCCCCAAAACGCCTACCGCGCGTTCTTCAGGGAGGTCCATCATCCGTTAGCGGGCAGTATCACGCTGCCTGGCGCGCCCTTCATCCTGTCCCAGGCGCCGTGGTCCGTGAGGCGGCCGGCTCCCCTCCTTGGCGAGCACAACCAGGAGGTGTACCGAGAGGTGATGGTGTCTTCCGGAGCCGAAGTGGCGGCGGTCAGTGCGATCAAATGGCCGGAAGCCGGCACCCGTGGCTCCCAGAGGCTCAGGCCAGGGACAGGTCCCCGCGCTACTGATCCTCCGAAGGAAGAGGAGATCCTTGCGGGGTTGATGACCCCACCGCTCGCAGGCATCCGTGTCATCGATTTCACCGAGGTCTGGGCTGGCCCAATGGGTACCTCGGTCCTGGCGGACCTGGGCGCTCACGTGGTCAAGGTGGAGTCCTATCCCCGGGCCCCCCAGACCAGGCCCACGTCCCGGCCCGCCGGGCTGTGGGGCTTTGCCGAGCATGGCCCGGATAGCCCGCGACCCTGGGATCGCTCGGCCACCCATAACCTCGCCAACCGCAACAAGCAGGGGATCGCCCTCAACGCGCGCAGCAAACAGGGCCGGGAGTTGTTCGAACAACTGGCCGGCGTCAGTGACGTGCTGGTGGACGGGTATTCCGCGGGCGCCATGAAGCGCATGGGACTGGACTACGAGACGCTCCGAAGGTTGAACCCCGGCTTGATCCTGGTTTCCATGCCCGGTTGGGGCAGTGATGGGCCCTATGCGGGGTATGTCAGCCTGGGAAGCACCATCGACGCAGCCGCTGGCCACCACTACCTTCGCACTTACCCAGGCGCCGATCCCTCTCAAAACTCCGCCTGTGTACACCCCGATGCGGTGGGAGCGGTGACCTTAGTGTTCGCCGTTGTGACCGCCCTCTTTCACCGGCGGCGGACCGGGGTTGGGGTCTGGATAGATCTCTCCCAGAGTGAGGCCTTTCTTACCCACATGGCCTATCCATTGCTGGATTACCACCTGAACGGAAGGGTCGCCCAGCCTCTAGGGAACCGAGACCGGTCCATGGCGCCCCATGGGTGCTACCCCTGTCGCGAGGGGAGGGACGACTGGATAGTCATCTGCATCGAGACCGAGGAGCAGTGGCATTCTCTGGCGGCCCTTGCCGAGCACCCCGAATGGGCCGTGGATCCGCGGTTCGCTACTGGCGCCGACCGCCACCGTAACCAGGATGCCCTGGACGGCGTTATCTCGGAGTGGACGCGGCAGCATGACAAGTTCGAGCTGGCGGACCGGTTTCAGGCGGCGGGGATGGCGGCGGGCCCCGTTTTGCAGGAGCTGGAGGTGCTCAATGACCGGCACCTCAATGCCCGTGGCTATTTCCAGACGGTCGGCCATCCCGTCATCGGTCCCAAGCGCTATCCCGGGCCGCTCTGGCGGCAGACGGGGCTTGACCCGGCTATCCGGTCGGGCCCCAATGCCCTGGGCGAGCACAACGCCCAGATATTGCGCGACCTGCTGGGGGTGTCGTGGGAACACTTTGGGGACCTCGAGAAGGAGGGAGTAATTGGTGACCGGTACGGCGAGGAATCCGGGATAGACGAACGGGACCGCCGGGGGTAGCATGAGCTTAGATAGTCCTTTCGGAGCATATCGATGATGGGGGAACGGAAGCCGGTAACCGTCGGTGAGTTAGCTACCCAATTTTTGATGCAAGCCGGCGGCGGCCCTGAGGCCCAGACAGAGATCAATCGGTTCGTCAGGTGGCTGGGAGGGGGAAGACAGGTGGACCGGCTTTCCTCCCACGAGGTAGCGGGCTACATCGACCACATGGGGACGACCACTACCGACCTCCTGCGTAAGCTGGAGCCGGTCAAGTTGTTCCTGGCCTACGCGAAGAAAGAGGGGTATACCGCGACCAACCTCGGGGTGAATCTCCGCCCAAAGAAGGGGGCGCCCAAGGCGACCCTCAGCCTGGCCAAACAGGCCACCGTCGAGCGGGAGTACATGACCGAAGAGGGATACCGGGGATTGGTCGAGGAATTGGAGTCCCTCAAGGCCCAACGTCCCCGCATCGCCGAGGCGCTCCGCCTTGCCATGGCCGACAAGGACTTCCGCGAGAATGCCCCCTTGGACGCAGCTAGAGACCATCAAGCCCACGTCGAGGCGCGCATTCGGGAGCTGGAGGCGCTGCTGAACCGCGCCGAGGTTACGCGCGCCGAGGAGCCTGAGGCCGCCCGCGCCGCCCTGGGGAGCACTGTCGTGCTCATCGATGAGTCTGGCGGCGAGATGCAGTTCACCCTGGTCCATCCCCACGAGGCCAGCCCTGTCCAGGGCAAGGTCTCTATCGCCTCGCCTACGGGCAAAGCGGTCTTTGGGCGGGTGGCGGGCGATCAGGTGTCCGTCACCGCCCCGGCCGGCGTCCTGCGTTATCGCATAGAAGCCGTTGAGCCTGGGGCATAGCTTAGAATGACGAGGTGACCCCTGCGGAGTCCGGCATCGCCCGGGCTTCCCTTATCCTCGTCGTCGGGTTTCTCGGTAGCCGGGCCCTCGGGGTCCTCCGAAACATGGTTCTGGCCGCGACCTTCGGGACGGGTCCAGAATTGGACGCCTACTTCGCGGCGTTCCGTTTACCTGACGCCCTCTTTCAGCTCATTGCCGGCGCAGCCCTCGGCAGCGCCTTCATTCCTACCTTCGCCTCGGTTTTCGCGCGGGTTTCGCAAGAGGCCGCCTGGCGGTTGGCTAGTGTCACCCTGAACCTTCTGTCCCTTGTTGGCGTGATGGCGGCCGGCGTCGGGTTCTTGCTGGCGCCCTGGATCGTCCCATGGACGGTCTTTGGGCATCCGCCGGAGCAGCAGGACCTGACCGTTCACCTTGCCCGGGTCATGATGCTGTCCACCGCCTTCTTTTGCGCCTCGGGGATGATTACGGGCGTTCTCCACGCCCGTTTTCACTTTTTCCTTCCTGCGGTGGCCCCCTGGCTCTACAACCTCAGCATCATCGGCGGGGCCCTGTTCCTATCCAGCTCCATGGGGATGGTGGGTCCAGCCATCGGGGTGGCGGCTGGCTCAGCCCTCCACCTCGCGGTGCAGTTGCCGGGCCTGGCTCGAGTCGGTATGCGCTATCGCCTGGTTTTCAGTGTTCACACCTCTGGAGTTGCTGAAGTGTTAAGGCTGATGGGTCCTCGCGTGGTGACCCTTGGGGCCGCCCAGATCAGCTGGTTCGTGACCGTTGCCCTCGCTTCCACCTTGCACTCCGGCAGCATCGCCGCCCTCACCTATGCCTGGGCGGTCGTCATGATGCCCTTGGGTATCCTCGGCATGGCCCCGGCCATGGCCGCTTTTCCCAGCCTGGCGGAGGCCGCGGCGCGGGAGGACTGGGGGCGGTACCGGGCGCTTCTTTCGTCGGGCATCCGTCTCGCCCTGTTCCTGAGCATCCCAGGGGGCCTTGGCCTGATCCTGGTCCAGGAGCCTTTGGTTACTCTGCTTTTTGAGCGGGGTCAGTTCGGTGAGGAGTCCACCGCCCTTACCGTGGTTGCGTTGACCTTCTATGCGGTGGGGCTCTTCGCTCATGTACTTCTGGAGGTGGCTTCGCGGGGGTCGTACGCCCTCCAGGACACGCGTACCCCCCTGATCTTTGCCCTCGGAGGGATGTGCGCCCACGCGGCCTTTTCTCTGCTGCTGCTGCGCCTTGGTGGCGTAGCGGGGTTGGCTCTCGCGATGTCGCTCTCCACCACTCTGGAAGCAGTGGGGCTCCTGCTCGCCGTCGCCCAGCGAGCGGGCCGGTTTGATTGGGGAGGCCTCGCGCTCTCCGTGGGCAAGACCACCTTCGCGACCGTTGCCATGGCGCTGCCCGTGGCCTGGCTTGTCCTTGGGGTCACCCAAGCTTCTGAGACGCCGGGCCTTGTGGTGGTTCTGTTGGGGTCGGGATCTCTGGGGGCCGCCGTGTTTTTCGGTGTTTCCAGGCTGCTCCGCAGCGCAGACCTCGCTGAATTCCTGGCTCTGGTCTGGGCTAAGGGCCCACCATGAAGCGGTTGTGGGGATGGTGGCGCAGCTTGACCTGGCCCAAGCGCCTCTGGTACGCGGTCGTTGCCGTCTTGTTCCTTGCCGCGACCGCAGGCTGGGCGGCAGGGATCTCCACGCTGCTCTCCCGGTCCCGGGATGCCTTGGCTCCCCCCTCCTTCATCACCCCTCTCGTAGCGCCCCCCACGGCAACCGCCCGGGCGGGAGACACCCCGACCGCCACTCCGACGTTGCCGTCCACCCCGACCCAGATCACCATCCCCACACCGGCGCCGACGCTCACACCCACACCCACGCTGCCCGTGCCCACTCCGAGCCCTACTGCCGCAACCCCGACACGCAGCCCCAGCCCCGTGGGTACCCTATCCACGACACCATTCGTTTCTCCCACCGTCGGAACGCCGCGGCCGGCCACGAGTCCGACGCCTCGGGCCACGACCACCCCAGCGCCGTCCGCGACTAGTACAGCACTCGCAACGCCGGCGGGGATCAGCCCCACGGCCACCTCCTCCCCACCTGCCGGGCGCACCGTGACGGCCACTCCGCCGGCTTCGGGGACACCCTTAGCCTCGCCGTCCCCGGCGCCAACCCTGGGAGTGGCGCCGTAGTTGAA
>CAZPYZ010000100.1:0-10697 GCA_964590215.1 uncultured Dehalococcoidia bacterium
TCACAAGCTCTCAGCATGACAAAGCCAGGAGCGTTTTCGGGTTACGTGTCCCAAGTTCTGTTTGTACTAGGCTAAACCCCAGTCCTGAATCCTGCTGTCCAGACGCCCGGCAGGCACCTTGACGCCCAAAGGACCGCGCCACCAAGAGGACCACGGCCGCTCTGCCCTGCTAGGGACCGCAGAGATGTCGAGGTCAACTTGCTTAGCAAATTGGTAGAATGCTTAGCATCGAGTTAGGGAGGTGCATCGCTGTATCCCATCTTGCTCGACGATTTCCTTGACCCCTGACCCCGGGACCCTCCCGTACCGTCCCGGTTCCCCACACCTCACTACCGCGCTCTTTCGGCAGGGCTAGCCTCAGTGGTGGCACCCACGGGCCGTGATCTCAAAGACGGCCTCTACCTTCCCGTGTCGGACCGCGATGAACTGGTCCCAGCGGTTGACCAGCATGTCCTGCTGTGCGCTGATGAGAAGGAATTGGTCCCCGAGGCCCAGCGGCATCATACCGTCGTAGCGGAGCACGATGTGGTTGGCTCCCAGCGCGACCACCTCGGGCCGGGCCGTAGCCGCTGGGCCTCCCCATGGAGGGGGCCATTCCAATGACGGTAGGACCCCACCCGGTCCCGCGAGCGCGCGCACGCCGACGTCACCGATGGCCGTCTGCCCGTCGGGCCGGCTGACCACGGAGGCGAGAACTTTCGCGGCGATGCGAAAGTCCTCCATGTACGTGTAGTTCGTCCCCATCAGCGCGTAGGTGCCGCCCTGGACCTCTGTAACGCCAGGGACCATGGCCGCGACATCGTAGGTCCAGGTCTCACCTGTGGAAACCACGGGTACAGGGATTCCCGCGGCCTCGATAGCTTTCTTGGCCGCGAGGCACTGCTCCAGGAATCGCGTGCCCTCCCGGAAACGGGTCCCTCTGTCAGGGCGGCCCGGGAGCGTCTGGTGGCTCATGACGCCGCGGAACACGACGCCGGGCAGGTCGGAGGCGAGGCGGGCGATGGCCACGGCCCGCTCGTGGTTCCGGATCCCGGCCCGTCCCATGGAGGTGTTCACCTCGATCACCACTCCGACGGTGACGCCGAGTTCGGAGGCGACCTCCGCCAGGTCACGCAGATTCCGAGGGTCGTCGACGGCGACAGCCACCGTAGCCCGATGGGCCAGGCCGCAGAGGCGGGCGAGCTTGTCCCGGGTGGCGATTTGGCTCGTGATCAGGACATCCTGAATACCACCCTCGATCATCACCTCCGCCTCCGCCACCTTGGCGGTGCAGATGCCGCCCACGGTGCCACCGGCCCGCATCTGGAGCTGGGCCAGGATCGGCGTCTTCAGGTTCTTGGCGTGCTGGCGCATCTTGACCCCTGCACCCCCATAGGCCTGAGCCACCGTCCGGTAGTTGCTCTCCAAGGCGTCGAGATCAAGCAACAGGCAGGGAGTGTCCAGCGCCCGGATGGAGGTGCCGATGGGGGGCCGGTAGCGTTCCACTAGCGGTAATGGCCTCGGGCGGCGACGGGCCAGATCACCTCCAACCGGCCCCCTGCGGCGATATTGATGTAGTCGTAGAGGTTGACGCAGTTGCCGGCGTGGTGCGGGATGGCCCAGACCTTGCTGCCGAGGCCGGCAGAGGAGCCATTCACCTCCAAAAAACCGTGCTCGGCGCTCTGCCGGCTTATCCTGGCCCCAGGGAGATCGGTGGCCGGCAGGCCAGTGTCCGCGCCGATGGCCTTCTGTCCGAGGTCTAGCAAAGCCAGGCCCGGCTCGGGCCGGCTGATCACGGTGCTGAGGACTCTAGCCGCCGGGCGGAAAAGCTGTCGATGGCGAAGGTCAGAGAGGACATAGGCGCCTGCGGGCACCTCGGTGATGCCGGGCAAGGACCCCACGGTCTGGTACGAGGCGGTATTTCCTGCGCGGACCGTCCGGACGTCGAGACCTACCTTCTCCATGGACTCTCGAAGGTCTAGGACCCGTTGGAGGGGCG
Source organism: uncultured Dehalococcoidia bacterium (assembly GCA_964590215.1). Classification (GTDB taxonomy): domain Bacteria; phylum Chloroflexota; class Dehalococcoidia; order SHYD01; family SHYD01; genus CAZPYZ01. The sequence goes on from CAZPYZ010000100.1 coordinate 1,979, forward strand.
GGGCAACGGAGGCGCGCGCGGGCTCATGCCTTTCGGGAACCGCCCCAGCGGCGCTCAGCCCCTCCAGCCGCAAGCCTGGTGCGGCAGTGACCTCTTGGGCGAGAGAAAGCGCAGCCCGCCCTGGCTCCACCCCCCAACGGTCGGGGTTCAGCCTCACCGCCAACAGAATCCCGATGGTAACTCCGCACCAGGAAGCCGCTTCCGACAGATCCCGAACATTCTGGGCATGGTCCACGTTTACAGTGATCCGGGCCCAACGGGCAAGGTGGCAGACGCGGTTGATCTTTTGGGAGCCGACGACAGGCATCGCGATGGCGACGTCAGTAAATCCTTGTTCAACGAAGACTTCTGCCGTGCCGAGAGTGCCCGTCAGGATGCCATCGGTGGCGCCACCGGCGGCGAGTTGACGCCGAGCGATGGCCGGGCAAAGGTGAGCATCGACGTATGGACGCACCTTGGTGGGGGAATCAGAAAAGAAGCCCTGAAAGACCTCGATGTTGCGCTCCATGACCTCCCGGTCCACAACGAGGGCGGGTGTATCCAGCTCCTCTACAGGTGTGCCCGGGGGTTTGGAGATGGGGCGTTCCACGGGCCCCATGGTACCATCTGGGTCCTTCGGGCCCCTCAGGGCGGACCAAGGCACGCTGCCGCTACAGAGCCAAGAGGCCTCGGGCGGCTCCGATACGGACGGCCTCGGCGCGGGTGGCGGCGCCAAGTTTGGCCAGGACGGACGCGACGTGGAACTTGGCGGTGTGCTCACTGATGCCTAAACGGACAGCGATGGTCTTGTTTGCAAGCCCCAGCCCGATGAGGTTCAGCACTTCTCGCTCGCGGGGAGTCAGATCGTCGTCGGGATCGCCGGCGTCCTCCCTCCGGACATGCAGCGCGAGGTCGAGGTCCGGGTCGAGGACGGTGAGGCCGCTCTGCACAGTTGAGAGGGCGGCGGAGAGAGCGGCTGCGGAGGAATCCTGCCGCAGGTAGGCCCAGGGCCGCCGTGCCAGGGTCCGAGCGAGGCGCTCTCCGGCGGCCGCACCCCCAAGGACTATCGGGAGCACCATGGGATCGGCTTCCAGATAGTCCAGCAGCATGTCGATCTCATCGTCGGACGCGGGATCACAGACCAGCGCGGCTGGGCGGTCCTCAACCGGCCAGTTGTCCAGTGCGGCCAACGATGGCGCCTGAGCAACGCCTTCATAGCCGGCCTCCCCGAGCAGGGTGGCAATGCCCGCGCGAGTGATAGGGGAGGACGAGACGACCAGGATACTGATTTTGCTCATTCCGAGAGAGTCCCCATCCACCAGCGATGGGGCGGACATCGCGGCCCTCACCTTGACCCTCTCCCTTCGGGAAAGGGGGATGGTTCAATTCAGAGGGTATGACCTTTGTGACGCATGGCGTCTGTCATTGCGAGCCCGCCCTCACAGCCTCACCCAATCCAACGACGATGGGCGGGCGTGGCAATTTGGAGTGGGGGCGCCAGGCCGTGCAGCGTGGTGCCCCCTCCAGCCCCGGATCGCCGCCTCAGCAGGGTCCTCGGTGGTGTGGGCTTGGCTCGGTACGTCGCCCCGCAAAGGCACAGGATCACAAGCTCCCAGCGTAACGTTACGTCCGTTCGCCCAGGGTCACCGCCACTTCCTTCACCTCGCCGCCGCGGATAACCCGGATGGTGACGGATTCGCCGGGAGAATGCGCGGCCAAGGCCCGCTGCAAGTCTTCAGGATGGCGGAGCACCGCCCCCGTCAGTCCAATGAAGAGGTCACCCTGCAACACGCCTGCTTTGTCGGCAGGGGTGTCGGGTTCCACACCGAGGACGAGCAACCCCGACTCCTGCTGCAGTGCCAGCCCTTGACGAACCCGGGCGCTGATACCCACGGGCTGGCTGACGATCCCCAGGTAAGGCCGCGGCACCCGGCCTCCCTTGGCGAGCGCCGTGGTCACCCGTTCCACCGTCGCGAGGGGTACGGCAATGCTGGCGCCCGGTGCGAGGAAGGAGGTATTGACCCCTATCAACCTGCCCTCGGCATCGACCAGGGGACCCCCAGAGAACCCCGGGTAGAGCGCAGCGTCGGTCCGAATGATCTCCTGGGAGCGACCACCGCCCCAATGGCGAGTCCGCCCGCCCAGGGCGGTGACCATGCCGCTTGTCGCAGTGACCCCCTGACGGCCCGCGGCCCCCAGGGCGAACACCAGGTGCCCTACCCGGGGGGCGGGCCCTCTGGTGGCGGCCGTCAGGGCTGAGCCATCAACCTTGAGTAACGCCAAGTCGGTGCTTGGGTCACGGCCGGCTATGGAAGCCGCAAACTCGCGTCCGCCAGGCACGGCCACGGTGATGTCCTCCTCCCGCTCGAGGACGTGATCCGCCGTTACGATCAGTCCAGCGGCATCCCAAACGACTCCGCTGCCGCTGATCCGGCGGCGGGCGTCGACCCGTACCAGGAACTTCGCGGCGCCCTCGATAAGCGTCGCCCGCTCTTCCGATATCTGAGTCAGTGTACTCACGCTGTTGCTCCTTGAGGTGTACTACCTCAAGGGTACGGGCGGCGTAGACTCGGCGCATCGCCCGTTCGGGCAGGTAGGGGCCTGGAAGACCGGCCAGGAGCGCGAGCGCCGCTGGAACGGAGCCGGATACACGCAGGCGCGGCGCGCTGCAGTCTGTCGTTGCCTCATGGGGCTCGGTGCCTGCTCCATTGGAGCTTCGCCCACCAGTAGAAGGCGGCATACCCTCTCCAACCCTCCCACCGCTGCGCCAGCTCGCGCACCTCTGCTTCGGTGGCACTTCTCCCCAACCCGTAGCTCTTCCCGATGATGTTTCGGAGGCCGCCGTCCGCTGCGGGAATCACGTCCCGGTGGCCGTAGCCTCGCAACAGGACGTACTCAGCAGTCCAAAGCCCGATCCCAACCAGGCTCTGGAGCGCCGTCAATGCCTCTTCCGGTCCGGCCGTGCCCAACGCGTCCAGATCGAGACGCCCTGAGGCGACCTCCATCGCCAGCCCTTTGACGTACCTGATCTTCTGGCGGCTGAGCTGGAGCGCCGCGAGGTCCCCGTCTCGAGCCGACGCCAATGCCTCCGGGTCTGGAAAGAGCAGGTAGCTCTCGCCGTTGAATCGCGCCCTGACTCCATAGCGCTGGGCGAGAGCTCGCTTCGTTTTGGCGGCGAAGGAAACGTTCACCTGCTGGCCGAGGATGGCCCACACGAGCGCCTCGAATGGTGTCGGGAGCAGGATGGGCCGCAGGCCTCGCCATTCATCCAGCAGCGCCGCGAAGATGGGGTCCTCGGCGCCGGCCCTTTCCAGACCGGCGACGCTGGCATCGGACTGGAAGATCCGGGCCACGAGAAGGGCCGCGGCGTCTGCCTGCTCGGGACCCAGGTGTTCCCCCTGCAAGCTCACCTGCAAGGACTCCGAGAACGCCCCATGATCAGGAATGGCGGGATGACTCCTCGGCAATGCCGACACCCGGAGCAAGGCCGGGTTGCTCTCGAGCACCACCACCCGCCGGTACTCTCCACGTCCGACCTTTTCAAGAACTGTGCCCGGGGACCTCTGAAGATAGCTGCAAGCCAGGGCGAAACTGAAGGGCGGGCGGACGGGCACCTGGAACACGAGGCGCTGCATTACCCGGACGCGCGTAGGGGCGCCCCTGGGGGCGCCCCTACTTCGATGGTCAGCCCTTTACGCCGGGACGGGAACGGCCTCGAGCGCCTTCGCCAGAGTCTCCTGGATCTTCCTAATCTCCCTCAGAGACGGCAGGAAATCCTTATCCCCGGCCTCCTTGCGGTCGTACAGCTTTTGTCCGTCGAGATAGACCTCGAACCTGCCACCCCCGACGGGAGTCAGCATGATGTTTGTTTCCCGGACTCGCCCGTCGCACAGCTCGGCCGCCACACTGGCAGCCTTCCAGAAATAGCCTCAAGAGACGCAGTAGCGTATCTCCAGGGTAACCTTGCCTTCGCTCGCCATGTACCCCTCCTAGGTGGCAAAACTCCTTTGCTATACTAACCTAATGCCTCGAACATAGTCCAATGCCTCGAATCTAGCCCACGCTGAGGGTCTCCCGCTTCCAATGCTCACCGACGAAACCCGGATGATCGACGTTGATCACGTCACCAAGCAGTACGGCGATTTCGTCGCCGTCGAGGACGTGACCTTCTCCGTTCCCAAGGGCGAGATCCTCGGCTTCCTTGGCCCCAATGGCGCGGGCAAGACGACGACCATGCGGATCCTGACCGGCTACATGCCCCCCACTATGGGGAGCGCAAGGATAGCTGGCTACGACATGATGACCCAGTCCCTGGAGGCCAGGCGGCATATCGGCTACTTGCCGGAGACCGTCCCGCTTTACACGGACATGACGGTCCGGGACTATCTCGGTTTCCAAGCCACCTTACGGGGGATGGGAAACCCGCGTAAGCGGGCCCGGATCGACGAAGTCATCGACCGGATGCGACTGCAGGAATACGCCGATACCCTCATCGGCAAGCTCTCCAAGGGCTACCGGCAGCGGGTGGGCATCTCCCAGGCTATCCTGCACGAGCCCGATGTCCTGGTGTTGGACGAGCCCACCATCGGGATCGACCCCATCCAGGTGGTGGAGACGCGGCAGATCATCAAAGACCTGGGGAAAGAGCACACCATCATCCTCAGCACTCACATCCTGCCCGAGGTGAGTATGGTCTGCCAGCGGGTCATCATCATCAGCGACGGGCGGCTGGCGGCCGTGGACACCCCCGAAAACCTGTCGGCCCGGCTTGGTGGGCCTGAGCGGGTTCGGATGGTGGTCCGGGGGCCCGTTCGGGAGGTCACCGGTGTCCTGCGGGACATCGGTGGCGTCCATGGGGTTGAATCAGAACCGTCGGGCACCGAAGGGGCCTTCCGGTTTCAGGTCGAATGCCGCGCCGGGCGGGATATCCGGCCTCAACTGGCGGCCGCGGTCATCCAGCGCCGGTGGGACCTGCTAGAGCTACAGGCCATCGGCATGAGCCTGGAGGACATCTTCTTGCAACTGACCACGCGCGAGGAGTACGAGGAGGTCCATGCGTAATACCCTGGCTATCTTCGGCAAGGAGTTCCGCACCTACTTCACCTCCCCCATGGCCTACATCATCGCCGCGGTTTACCTCGCGATGAGCGGTTTCTTCTTCGTCCAGGACCTGAGTAGTCTGCAACTCGCCCGGCTACAGGGGCTGCTGGGGCCCAGCGGCTTCCTCCTGCTACTCATAGCGCCCATTCTTACCATGCGGCTCTTCGCGGAGGAGCAGAAGCTGGGCACGTTAGAGCTCCTGCTGACGGCCCCAGTGCGGGACGAGGAAGTCGTGCTCGGGAAGTTCTTGGCCGCCCTGAGCATCCTGGCGGTCATGATCGTCCTTACGGCCTACTATCCTGTCATCCTGATGCTATTCAGTAACCCGGACCTGGGACCCATCCTTAGCGGGTACCTCGGGCTATTTCTGGCGGGGGCCTGCTTCCTTGCGGTCGGCCTCCTCGCCTCCTCCTTCACCGCCAACCAGATCCTCGCGGCCATCCTCGGGATCGGCATCCTGCTGCTGTTCTGGCTGATCAGCGGCGCCGCCAACCTGGTACCCCAGTACCCCGCGGTCCGGGACATCCTGAATTACGTGTCCTTGGGAGGCCACTACTCGGACTTCCTGCGGGGAGTGGTGGACACCAAGGACGTCCTCTACTACCTGACCTTCGCCGCTACCTGCCTGTTCTTTACCGTGCGGTCTTTGGAAACCAGGAGGTGGAGGTAGCCACACATGACCGCCATCCAGTCGGCTCGCAATTTTCTGGGGCTGTACAGCCTCGTTATTGGCGCGGTGGCAGTGGTGGCCACGGTGGTGGCCATCCTCCTGCTCATCTTCTTTCCGGAGCTGCAGGTGCCAGCTCGAGGCCTGGTGGCCCTGGCCTTGGTGCTTCTCCTGCTTTTCGTCGCCGGGGCCTACAGCGAGGTGCGGACCAGCGTCCTGTCGCGGCAGACCCGTTACGGGACGAACACCGGAGTCATGGCCTTCGCCTTTCTCGCCATCGCGGTGCTGGTCAATATCGTGTCCGCCCAGAACCACCACAGGGCCGACCTGACCGCGGGAGGGCAGTTCACTCTCTCGCGTCACACTCAGACCGTGCTGAAGGGCCTCACGTCGACAGTTAAGGTCACCGGTTTCTTTACCCGGGCGACCGAGGCACAAGCCAGCCGCCAATCGGCGGAGAACCTGCTTTCGGAATACCGCTTCCAGTCGGACAAGATCGACTTCGAGTTCGTCGACCCCGAGGCCAATCCCGGCCGCGCACGCCAGTACGAGGTGCGGGACGACGGCGCCATCGTCTTCGAGTTCGAGGGACGCCGGAGGCAGATCTTCGGCATTGGGGAGCAGGAGTTTACCGGCGCCATCCTCGCGGTCACCGGGACGGAGCGGCAGAAGATCTACTTCATCACCGGGCACGGTGAACCGGATATCGATGCAACGGAGGACCGCGGGTTCAGCTTCGCACGGGAAGGGCTCACCACGGACAACTACGAGGTAAGGTCCCTCAACCTGAATACGGTGGACCGAGTACCCTCCGACGCCGCGGTGGTGGTCGTGTCGGCACCCAGGACACCGTTCCTGGCGCCGGAGTTACGCCTCCTGAACGAATACCTGGACAACGGGGGAAAGGCGCTGCTCATGGCAGACCCGAGCCCCTCCCAGGAAACCCGGCAGCTGCTCAGCCGGTGGGGGATCCAGATTAAGGACGGCATCGTGGTCGATCAGTCTTCCTTCGTGCAACCGGACGTGACGGTCCCGGTGACCGCGGTGTACGACCGGCAGATGGTCATCGCCAAGGACCTCCCCGCGACCTTCTTCCCGGGCGCCGCCGGTCTCGGTGTCGAAATCCCGGAGGACGACCGGGACCATGTTTTCGTGGCGCCTCTCGCCGCGACGTCGCTCCAGAGCTTCCTGGAGACCACACGGGACCGCATCGAGTTCACCCAGGGTGAAGACCAGCGGGGACCCTTCCCCCTGGCGCTGACGGTGGTCGCCGAGAAGCCCATCGGCCAGCGGCCGCCGCGAGCGCCCACGGGGACGGCATTGCCCGGCGGCGTGACGCCCCAGATCAGGCCGGAGGACCTTTCCAACCCGACGCGTCTGGTAGTGTTTGCCGACACGGACTTCGCCACGAACCAGTTCTTCTACTCCCTCGGGAACAGCGATCTCTTCCTCAATTCCATCAACTGGCTGACGGGTTCCCAGGAGCTGATCTCTATTCGAACCAAGCCCGAGGCCTCGAGAAGATTGGTGGTGACCCAGCGCACCTGGAACTTTATCCTCTACTCCAGCGTGGCCTTATGGCCGCTCGCCCTCTTGGTCGCGGGAGGGGTCGTGTGGTGGCGGCGACGGTAAAACGAGTCCAACGTCCAATGTCCAATGTCCAAAGGGGAGCCACTTGACGACGTTGGACGTTGGGCTTGGTGAGCGATGAGTTTCAAAACCACCGCCTTCCTGCTGATAGTCCTGCTGGGGCTGGGCGGGTACGTGTACAACTACGTACTCAACAAGCCGCGACCGCCATCGACGCCTCGCCCCTTCGTCTACCAGTACGAAATGACCGATATCAACGCAATGGAGCTCCGCCACGACGGAAAAACCACGAACGTCTATCTTGACCCCGCATCCGATGAGTGGAAGTTCGTCGACCCCGAGTTCGGCGAAGTCGATGCCGGACGCCTCAACGGCATCCGTCTTCTGCTCAGCGGACCAGGCGCCAACCGGGTCCTCTTCACCGAGGCGCCCACCGCCGGGCAGCTGGCGGAGTACGGGTTCAATAACCCGTCGGTGGTCGCCAACATCGCCCTTAAAGACGGCAGGCGTCACCAAGTCATCCTGGGCGACCAAACCCCCGACGGCCGGAACTACTACACCAAGAACGGTGATTCCGACACGATCTACCTGGTAGACTACACGTGGGGGAACGAGCTGAAGCGGTTCGTGAATGAACCGCCACTACAGAAGGCGGGTGCTGGGGCGGCACGACCTCGGACCAACACATCGCGGCGGGCGAATCGGAGCATCCCGAAGGGACGGCCGTTGCGCCGGCCGCAACCAGGGGCCGCACCCCCTTCCTGGCGATCCTCCCGCTGGTTCTGGCGGTGGTGGCCGTGGGTCTCGCGGTCAAGTTGTTCACCGACAGCCAAGCCAGTGCCGCAGGGGTTGCTCTTCCGGGCGCGGTTACCAGTCCGTACCGGTTCACCTCCGGTACTCCGGCGCCCGAGTTCATGCTGCAGGCCCTGGACGGACGGCCAGTATCCCTCCGGGATTACCGGGGCAAGACAGTCGTGGTGAACTTCTGGGCCACCTGGTGCCCGCCCTGCCGGTCGGAGATGCCAGACCTGGAACAGATCTACGCCGAACGAAAAGACGAACTGGTCGTGCTAGCGGTGAACCTCCAGGAGGCCCGGGAGCCTGTGCAACGGTTCGTCGACCAGTACGGCCTCACCTTCCCTATCGTGATGGACACATCGGGCAACGTAAGCCAGAGTTTTGGCGTTCAGTCCCTCCCCACCACCTTCTTCGTCGACAAAGAGGGCCGCGTGGCCGCATTCAACATGGGCCCCCTGAACAAGTCCGCCATCGCGAAGAAGCTGGAACTGGTACCGCAGTAAGGAAGTGAGGAAGTGAGGCGACGGAGGGTCCCTAACTTCCTTACTTCCTCAATTCCTTAACTCCCAGCCCTGCATGGCTTCC
>CAZPYZ010000101.1:0-10581 GCA_964590215.1 uncultured Dehalococcoidia bacterium
GGAATCCTTTCCCCCTTGTTGACCCCTAAACATGGACAGTTACGTAGATTCCTGTGGTCGTTGAGGCGACGGACCCACGTAGCGCGCCCGTGGTCGAATGAGTTGGTTCACCTCGTACTGTTCGATGGCGTGTCCAATCCAGCCCGCCGTCCTACCAAGAGCATAGAGGGCGAGGGGACTTCCGCGCGGGAATTCGAGCCCCCGCGTGAGGGTGACGAGGCCCATGTCTATGTTCGGCAATTCGCCGATGAGGTCGCGCGCGGCTGACACGATGCCCAGGGTTAGGTCGACCGCGGGGCCGGAATAGCTTTTCTGGGTTAACTCAAGCAGCGCCTTCCCGCGAGGGTCCCCCTCGGAATACAGAGCGTGCCCGAAGCCGGGGATTCTCTCGCCGCGTCGCAGGCGATTCTCCAGCACAGTACGCGCCCGGAACGGGTCCCCGACCTCGTCCAGCAGGGCCTCGACACGCTCCGTGGACCGGCCGTGCTTCATCCCCATCAGGGCAGACAGGCCCGCGATAACGGCCGCATACGGGCTAGAGCCGGCCGAGGCGGCGCACCTGGCGCAGAAGGTGGAAGCATTAAGTTCATGGTCCGCACAGAGCACTAGGACGGCGCTGATGACGCCGCTCGCCCCCTGGTCTCCGGGCCGCCATCCCTGTTGAAGCGCATCCGCAATGCCGACTCCGGCAGGTTCGATGCCGGCTAGGGCCTCCGTCATCATCTTCATGATGCGGGCGCCCGTCCTTGCGACTGACGGGCTGCGGAGGTCATAGCCAGAGCCGTCGTGGGCGGCCGCGATGGACAGGACCATCTGCAGCCGCTCCGCGTACGTTGCTTCAGGAAAGGGCACATCCCAAGCCCGCAGGCCGGAAGGCTGGCCGGTTACGGACCCGAACAGCTCCTCCGAGTTTTGCGCGTCGCCGGTCCAAAGGAGCGCGGCCACCTCTTCTATGCTCGCCCGTTGCGCTAATTCCAAGGCATCACTGCCCCTGTAGTAGAAGCCACCATTGGCGATGAGCGTGAGCGCGGAGTCCAGGATGGGTGTTCCCCAATGTAAGGCGTCCTCCAGCACCATGGCTGGGTTCCGCCGCTGCGCCTTCCTAGTCTTGAGCTGCTGCACATCCTCTGCGTGGTAGAGCCTGTCTCGCCGGTCCTTTTGTCCCGCTTCGGAGCGGATGAGTCCACGGCTGACGTACGAGTACAGAGTCGCGCGGTTGATCCCCAGCGCTTCTGCGGCCTCTGCAGCGGTCAGATACGTACTATTCGCCATTGCGGCCATTGTAATTCATATTGATTTAATAATCAATATTGACAAGTTGTCTTGAGGCACTTTAGGATCGGCGGAAATCCGAGCGAGGAGGAACGCCATCCATGAGGACTACGAAAGCCCGGTTCACTGAGCTATCGGAGCGTTTTCGACGCTTTGCGGAGGAGTGCCGCGAGGCAAGCCCCCTGTATAACGGCCTCGCCACACGGATAGCCGAGGACCCAGACTTACTCGCGATAGCAGACGAAGCTGGGGAACGGGAATCGATTCCGCAGCTCTATATGGCCGCCGTCCAGCACCTGCTGGCCAAGACGCCGGATTCGGCGTTACGCGACCACTACCCCAGCCTGTCGGGCAATCAAAGACGTGAGGGAGATCCCTTTCCAGTTTTCCGTCGTTTCTGCTTGGAACGGGCTCCTGCCCTGCACAAGATACTTCGGCACCGTTTGGTCCAGACCAACGAGGTGCGCCGCACTGCGTGCCTGCTTCCCGCGTTCTGTCTGGTAGCTGAATGTGGCGGTGGTGGTCCATTGGCCATGGTCGAGCTCGGCGCCAGCGCCGGGCTGCTGCTGCTTTGGGACCAGTATGCCTACGGCTATGGGGAAACCCTGAGCTGTGGCAAACCTCAATCGGCCGTGCGCATCGATTGCACCCTGCGCGGTCCCGGGCGCCCGCCGCTTCCGTCAGCGCTGCCCACCTTATCCATCCGCGTGGGCGTGGACCTGAACCCGCTCGACGTCGCAGATCCCGATGCGGTCACCTGGCTAGAAGCGCTTGTCTGGCCGGACGAACCCGATCGGCTGCAGCTTCTGCGGAGTGCAGTTACCCTCGCGCAGGCCAACCCCGTCAGAGTCCTTGGCGGGGACGCCCTGACGCTGTTGCCTGGAATTCTCGCCGGCTTGCCTGCGGATTGCACAGTTTGCGTCTACCGTGCGCACACACCTGGCATCCCACACGATTCGCTGGCGAGGGTCCTCAGCAACGAGTCAACATGGCGGGAGCTCTTTTTGGTGCGGCTAGGTGGCGCTGGCCGCGCCGAACTCAGCCTCAGCCGATTTGCAAACGGCCATCGCGAAGAGCGGCAGCTCGCGTACTGCGACCCCCATGGCGAATGGCTGGAATGGGTCGGGTAGTTACAGCCGTTTACGATGGTGCACCTGATCCCCCCGGCCAGCTCTCTCACGCCGGGAATCTGATGTACGAAGTGTTGAGGGGACGTTCACGTGGGGCCCCAGTAATACGCTCGCTGGGCCGCAATGAAATCGTCCGCCCGGTTGACTCTGCGCAGCAGGTCCCCAGGAGCTTGCTTCTCTTTAAGGTCCTCCAGGTTTCCGCCCGTCTTCAAAAAGGTGAGGGCATCATAGATAGATCTCACTGCCACCTCGAAGGTGGGATTCCCCAACATCAAGATGCGCACACCGTTCTCCGCCAAAAACCGGTCATCGTTGCGGGCGTCGGGCGGGGGGCTGAGGACGGCAAGGGGGAGTGAGGTGACGCCGTGTACAGCCTGGATCTGCTCCCGGGTCGGGGCCCCGGTGAGCATGAGCGCCTCCACCCCCGTTGCGCTGTATGCCCTGACCCGGTCCAACGCTTCGTCTAGCGGGCACTCACCGAGGGCGGCCGTCCGGGCCACGACCACAGTGGTCGGGTCTGAGCGGGCCGCCACGGCTGCACGCAGTTTCCCAACCTGCTCCCCCTGCGAAACAAGGCCGGGGGTTTCTACCCCGAAGCGTTTCGGGACGTAGTTGTCCTCGATCTCCACGCCGGACACCCCGGCCTGCTCCATCTCTCGTATGGTGCGCATGACATTGACTGCATTCCCAAAGCCATCTTCTGCGTCCACCATGAGGGGCAGGTCCGATATCCGCTGGATACGTCTGCAGTGATCCACCACGTCGGACATATTCGACATGACGATATCCGGGACGGCCAGGTTGGCGACCTTACCTACCGACCCGGACAGGACGCATACCTCGTAGCCAGCGACATTGGCGATGCGAGCAGACAGCGGGTCGAAGATGTTGGCCGCCAGGGTGACCTGGGGCCTGGCGAGGACCTGCCGGAACAGCTCGTTGCGGGTGAGCATGAAGACCCCCTCAGTTGACCGCTTCGGCCGGGGGCGTCGCCACCCAGGTCCCAGTAGGTGCGGACTTCATCGAGTCAAAGAAAGGCGCTGACCCCATTAATCGGGATCGACTGCTTCGGGGCTACCCTGCCTTGCGCCGCCGCAGCCATCGCCCAAACGAGGCGGGACTTCCCGCGCAAAAGATCATCGACTTCAGGTGGGGGATGGTGCCCGGTTGACCCGGACCAATTGTCCCGCGAGGGAGGGTAGGGTGCGCAGCGCTTCATCGATCCGTCGTGCCTGGCCTGCAAAGTCCAGGTCTTCCGTACACACGATAATGCCAGCATGGCCAGGCGCCGAGGTGTGTAAGCGGACAAAGTCCCGCCGGTTCAGTGTCAGGACTGCACGGCCTTCCCTCGCGGCGAACTTGAGGACCTCGGAATCGACTATCCAGCGCCCTGCCTGACCCGCTTCCTCGGTGGTCAAGACGTCGTGGCCTAGCTGGCGCAGCTCGATGACGACCGGGCGGGGGAAGTTCTCATTAGCGTAGATGCGCGCCACCCGGCCTCAGGCCGCCTCGTTTTCCTGGATCTCCCGGTCGATCTCGGTGGCGTGGGAACGAACGTAGGCCCAGGCGGTCGCAAGGTCCTGGGCTCGCAGGGTCGGGTACCACTGCAACAACTCGGCTTCCGTCGCCCCAAGGCGGCGCCACTCCTCCAGCACCCACACAGGGATGCGGGTGCGCACGATGCAGGCGGCGGCTCCACAAACCCCAGGGGTGCTCTCAATCCCGGGAAAGGCCTCCCCGAGGTCCTGCGCCAGCGATCTGAACAAGGAGGCCTTTTCAGCCTTGCTCATCTGCTCAAGCAGGCGCTCCGCGTCCTCCAGAATGCTCACGTTTCGGTCTCCGCTGTCAAGTCCGCGATTGCCAGCTTGGCGGATTCCGCCGTGGCCTGCTCGGGGGTCAAGACAAGCTCCACATCCCGCTCCGCGTCGCCGAGGCTCTCCCAGGGCGCCATCGCGATCTCGGCTCGCTCACCGACGGGCAGCCTGAGCAGCTCAGAAAGCGGGCTGGATGGCATGATCCGATCCTCTCACGGTTCAACCGGCGCAGCAACCACGGCGTGTTGTGTTGCGTCACCTGGCTGTGCAGCCCATCTCAGTCCCGACGAGAGGACGAGGTCCGGGCGAAACGGCGCCAAGCGTTCCATGAGCGCTCCCAGCCGCTGCGAGCAGGCATAGAGCATCCGGTAAGGGCCAAGGAGATTGTCCCAGCGGTTGCCGAGGTCCTATCTGGCCGGGCAAAGGGCCAGGGAGGCCAGCCCCAGGCGTCGGGACTCCGGCCGACCCGGAAGACGCGGGCGGTGGCGGCGCTGGCTGGAGCGGGATCGGTCACACTCCGCCGGCGAAAGCCTGCGCCGCCCCCAGTATCTCCGGGCCTACCTGTGCGAGGTCTCCTTCGCGCAACAGCGAGGCCGGGGAGCGCTCATCGAGTTAGGGATTGAGTCCTTGAAACCAGGCCTGGGCCACGCCTGGACCCTCGGATTCCGAAAGCACGAGGGCCGCGCGCAGTGCGATCCGTAACCGCGCCGGGATGTCCTGGCGAGGCTCTCGCGCTCCGCGACTCCACTGGCGGACCGCCCGGGCTTCGGCGACCCCAGCAATGTAGGCCACGAGCTTGGCGCCCAGGTGTTCCTCTAGCTCGCGGACGACCGTGGGGAAGTCCATCCTGGTCACCCGCTCGTAGCTCGCGACACCGGCTGCAGGCAGTGTTGCCATTTCCGCCACCTTAGCAGGGGCCTCTTTCCCAAATCACAAGGGCAGTTGAGGTCCTTTTCACCGGCTGTTTGATGCCTGCCACAACCGGAAGGGACAGCAGGTATCGGGTTCAGAGCGATAATCCCAAGGCACCCCTGGTTTTATCCTGCCCACGCCACCCGACCGCACCGGTCAAGTAAGGCGCTGACGCCATTTTCCGGGATCACGCGAGGCGTGAAATAGGCCATACACGGTCACCGTGCCTTCAACGTACTCGTAGAAGACCGCGTACGGAAAGCGGCGCACGAATCCCCGACGATAGCTTTCGTGGACAAGAGCATGCATTTCGGGGGTGCGGCAGATCGCTTCAATAGAAGCATCAACGCACCTGAGAAACTCCTCGCCTAGGCCACCCCGTTGTTCCTCATACCATGCGTAGGCTTCTGCGAGGTCGTGCTCGACCTCCCGCGTGAAGCGCAGTTCAGCGGCCGTAATGGCTGCGGATCCGTCGTTTGACTTCTTCCCAGGTGAGTCCCGGGGCTCGGTTGCTCTTTAGGTTAGCTTTTCTGCGGGCCAACTCTTCTTTTTGCCAATCCTGAACCGGTACTGCTTCAGGATTGGCCGCAAGGTCATCCCATAGGTCTTCTACAAGCTGCAGCTTTTCCGATGGACTTAGATCAAAGATCGAGGGACTGCTTGAGGTCACCGAAACCCTCCTTACATTCCTCCCAACAGAGAAATCATATCACTGCTAGGTGCCCGCACAGCCCATGACAATCAATGAGGCGCGTAGGCCGCCGTCGGAGAGGCCGATGAAGGCGTTGGGGTAGTTCAGGATCTGGTTCATGGCCTCTTTGTCCACGTTGTTCTCCCCATGCCGGAAGGCGGTCTCCAGATCCTCCTCCACCGCCAGGTCCAGGAAAGCGTCGATGATGGACTTGTTCTGCTCCCGGGCGATCTCGGCGATGGTCTTGCCCTTGAGCCCCCGGTTCTTCTCCAGCAGGCCCCTCGACCTTCATCTACTCGTGCGAAACGCCGTGTGCTGCTTGTAGGACGTGCGCTCTGAGTGGGGGGGTTAGAGCGGCCTTTCGGGCGGGTGAAGTTGTCTGGCCGGCTCCCAGGCTTCCTCGAGCTTTGCGTGGACACCCTGGGCTATTTCGTGGGGCGAGAGCAGGCGAGCGGGCAGACCGTCCTTGTCTCTTTCCCAGATCTCGAGGGTCTCGATTGCAGGTTGTAGCTTGCTCTTTGGAAGCGTGGCGGTCACCCGATGTTTGTGGACACGAGAAACTTGAGGGGATGAGTTTGAGGACAGGCAAAGCGGGAGCGCTCTGGCCGGCGAAGGGACTAACCTGGTTGGTTATCTCGTGACAGGCCCTCAGTGACGGGGGACCACACGTGAGATGCTGCCATCTTTCACAAGGCACCGCCCTCCGGTGAGGTGGGTCAATTTTGTGGCGTTCTCTCTCGTGTAGCGGTCCATATCCTCTTTGGTCCAGATGACGTACACAGGAAAAAGAGGGTCCCGGCCATCCACGTGTATGGTGAGAACCCAAGTGTCGACACCGGAGCTCCCCAACTTTGCCGGGACTACCTCGACTCCCTTAATAGTCCCATTCAACCCTTCCACTTGTTCCATCTCCTCCAAGATCCCGCGGCGGCAAGCAACGCACGTCGCTTCGTCACCATTACGGCATACTGGTGCGGTGCTACGCAGTCGCGGCCGACGGCCCAGCTCGGTGGGCGCTTCCTTTAGTTAGTCAGCCGAGCAGGTGTGCCGCTGCTCTGCCTCGGGTACCTCCCGGAGGTCGATGATACGAACAGGGCCTACCCCGCCCTGCGCTGCTGCAACCATCGCTCAAACGAGACGGGACTTTCTGTAGACTTCTTGCCAAGCAGCAATCCTTCAACTCCGATATCCTCATCAAGCTCAGGCCAGTGGATGCCGTAACCTGCTCCGCTTATCTGAAACTTGCGGCGCTCGGTCGGCGTGCCATGCGCCAGACGCGGATACCAGCCAATGGGAACAGCGATCGTGCGACCGTCTTCGAGGTCGACAGACAGCGTATCGTCTGTGACCGTTGCGCTGACTACTTTAGGCAGTGTCACTGTCACCACTGCAGAATGCATCCCACTCATTTCTTAAGGTCTCCAGATTCTCGCGCGTGATGCGGTCTAGATCACGTAGCTCTCGCCTGCTATAGCCATGATTTTCTCCCAGAGTTGCGTCTGGATCAAGCCAGACCTTGGCACTGCGATTCTCTCGATCGATATGCATATGTCGTGGTTCGCGGCAATCATAAGAGTAAAAGTAGAAGCGATAGGGGCCAATTCGTACCAACTGAGGACGGTAAAGTGGAGCCCGCAGGCCAGGCACTTGAAGTAGTGGAGTCGCGTCTTAAGGGGAGGCGCGTCTGGCCCCCCAAGGCCCCGGTGCTCCAGGACGGACCTGTATTGTTCCTCCATCGAAAGACGCGCGTACTCCAGTACGAGGATTTCGGCATCGGCTTTGCCGGGTTCAGGGATCGGCTGTGTCAACTACGTTCCGTCGCCTTCATATGCATGGCCAGGGCCCGCCTTACGGGTTCCATGACCGGATGGCCCATCGGGTACAATCTGCTGGTCCGCCTCTCCGCTTTCAGCCGGAAGAACTCCATGCAGTCCCCACCACCATCAGGTGTTTCTCGTCCTCAGGGGCCCCTTCCGCGAATGCAGCGGCTTGCCCAGCCATCGCGGGCTTGCGTCCCTCATTCCGCCGAGCCACTTAACGTCACTGGTGCACCTGGCGGCCAAGGGGATGCCGAGACCGCCGCCCCCAACCCCCCTTCGAGATTCTTCAGTCCGCTCCCGCCACCACGCCCTCACCCCTGCTCCTTCAGAATGACAGGCGGAGCGCCTAGAAGACTGCCCAGAGCCCCCTGACTATGGTCTAGCCGCTGGGCGACTGGCCGGTCGTGCTTACCCTCCCTGACTTCTACTCATAATTGGCGTGGTAGAGGGCGTTGCGCATGATCCTCCCCGGCAGGGCGCCGCTGTGCTTTCCGTCCTCCAGCAACACCTCGCCATTGACGATGGTGCACTTGATGCCCTCGGCCAACTCCTGGACGCGCCAGCCACCGGCGGGGAAGTCGTGCACGGGTTCCTCGGGGAGCGGTCTGACGGTCTCGGGGTCGAAGACGGTGATGTCGGCGGCCATGCCGGGACGGAGCAAGCCCCGGTCATAGATGCCGAAAGCGGATGCGGAGTCAAAGGTCAGCCTGCGGACGGCCTTCTCCAGGGGCATGATCTGGCGCTCTCTCACCCAGTGCCCCAGCAGGCGGGTGCTGTAGCCGTAGCCGCCGTGGAACTGCACGTGGGCCCCGCCGTCAGAGAGGCCGATGAAGGCGTTGGGATAGTTGAGGATCTGGTTCATGGCCTCCTTGTCGACGTTGTTCTCGCCATAGAGGAACGCGGTCTCCAGGCCCTCCTCCACCGCCAGGTCCAGAAAGGCGTCGATGACGGACTTCTTCTGCTCCCGGGCGATCTCGCCAATGGTCTTGCCCTTCAGGGCCTGGTTCTTCTCCAGCACGGGCCCTGCGACCTCCATGTATTCGTACCAGGTGGGGGCGAAATTGGGGTCTTTGAGGTCGCCATGGCGATCGACGGCCTCGTGCTGGAGCTTGGCGCGGACCTGGGGGTCACTGTAGGCACGCATCTTCTCATCGTCGGAGGCCAAGAGGATGGGATGCCAGGTGGGTACGCCCCTGAAGAGCTGGCAATTCTTCAGGGTGAAGGACTGGGTAATGCTGTTGGGGGTGCAGAGGGGGTTCGCGCGCACCCCGGCGCCAGCGGTCTCGTCGATGATGGCCATGAGCTCTTTCCACTCGGTGGGCTTGCGGATGGTCTGGCCCAGGTTGTTGTAGACGACCTGCCTGCCGGTGGCCTGAGACAGCCTGCTCATGAGACGGCTGCCACGCTCCACTACAGCGCCCCCGCCACACTGGATGGTGCCCGTCCCCATCTCCTGGAGGACATCGCCCAAGGCAAAGATCTCCTCCTCAGCCGCCCAGATCGCCGGGATGAGGGTCCCCTGCGGGTCGAAGTGGCCCCTGTTCCGGGACACGGAGAGGCCGAGAGCGCCGGCCGCGAGGGCCTCTCGTAAGATCCCCCGCATCGCCTGGACCTCGTCCTCAGTGGCGGTGCGGCCCTGGCACTCATCGCCCATGACGTAGTGCCTCAGTGCGGTGTGGCCCAGCAGCGTCCCCACGTTCACACCTAACCTGCCCTCCAGCGCTTCCATGTACTGAGGAAAGGTTTCCCAGGTGAAGTCCACCGTGCTCAGGACCTCCATGGGGATGGCCTCAACGTAGGAGAGGAACTCCGCGAGCCGTTCCTGGGCATTGGCCCGTACAGGCGCCAGGGACAGCGAACAGTTGCCGATGATTACCGTGGTGGCCCCGTGGTAGCAGGAGAAGGTGCACAGGGGGTCCCAGGTCACCTGAGCATCATAGTGACAATGGTTGTCCACGAACCCCGGCGCGATCACCTGGCCTTCGGCGTCGATGGTCCGCGTCGCGGGCCCGGTGAGTTTGCCCATCTCCACGATCCTGCCCGCCTTCACCGCCACGTCACCGGAGAAGGATGGCGTGCCGGAGCCGTCAATGATCCGTCCGTTCTTTACCAGCAAGTCGTAGGCCACTGGACGTTCCTCCTTTGATCTCCTTAGCCGATGGGAAACCTGGCGCTACTATACTCCTTCGGCGTGCGACACGCTCAATGCTGGCCGTTACTCTGGACGGGTATACGGGTATCGTCGGTTTTGACACCCGGAGCGAAACCGCCTAGGCTTGGCGCCGCATGAGCCAGCGCCCTGGAGAGCCGATGGTCAGCTCACGGGTCCAACGCCAGATAGAACGCCTCCTCGACGAAGCCGAGGAGGCGGCGGCCAAGCAAGACTGGAGGACGGTGCGGGAGCGGGCCCGCCACGTGCTCACCTTTGACCCCGACAACGTTGACGCCCGCGCGCTGCTTGGGGCTGCAGAGCGGGGGCTGGTGGGAGGTCCGGAAGGGACCAAGTCAGGAAGCGAGGAAGCGAGGGTCCCCTCCTCACCGCCTCCTGCCATTCCCACCTCCTTTGTCAACGGCCGCTACCAGGTCATCCGCTTTCTGGGCCAAGGCGGCAAGAAGCGGGTGTACCTCGCCCACGACACCCGCCTGGACCGGGACGTGGCCTTTGCCCTCATCAAGACTGAAGGCCTCGACGACGAAGGACGGGAGCGTATCCAGCGCGAGGCCCAGGCCATGGGCAAACTGGGCACCCACCCCCACATCGTCACCGTCCACGACATGGGAATGCTAGATCCGAGCCACGACCGTGAGGGAGTGGTGTCCTCACTTATCACCCAGCAACCCTACCTCGTCACCGAGTTCATGCCCGGTGGCGACGTGGAAGCCCTCCTGGAAAAAGCGCCGGCCCACCGGCTCCCTATCGAAGAGGCCATCAACATCGCCCA
>CAZPYZ010000102.1:0-10420 GCA_964590215.1 uncultured Dehalococcoidia bacterium
TCAACCGATGTACGCAAGCCGTGGCAAAGAGGGCCAGAGGCGGACCCCCGGTCAAGGGGAAAGCCAGTCTGATCGCTTCGATGTCTCCGACCAATATGGCGGCTTCAAGTGCAGCCGCCCGGGCGTCGGCGCGGGAAGGGCCGGAGCGCGGCGCTCCGACGCGCTGTGCAATCAGGCGTTTTGCCTCTGCGTAGTCGCCGGCGTGGACGGCGAGCAAAGGCGCAAAGAAGTAGTCGGAGGCGAGCTCCTTCATCGGTTCGTCGCTCCGACCCAGCAGCCAGAGCGCCCGGGTGCCGCCCCTGTGGGCGAAGGGTCGCTGACCCAGCTCCTCGCTGCGATCCAGCATCTCGGCCCGCAGCGCCAGCGCGTCTTCCAGGCGGCCGTCCAGCACCGCCAGCACCGCCTGCCAGCTCAGCGCGTTCATCTGGGTGAACGCGTCCCTGGTGCGCAGGGCAACCTCCGCCAACTCTCTGAGGGCTGCCTCACCGCGCTCGCGCTCCCCCTTCGACAGCAACAAGGTCCCGCAGAACTCCAGGATCTGCCCCTGGGTCCGGTTGCTGAGACCCTCGCGAGGGTAGGCGGCGAACTCTTCCGCAAGGGCGAAAGCTTCAGGGAGGGTGGAAGGGTCCTCCCGGAAGACCAGGATACTATTCCAGACCGCGGTGCAGAGCAGCTCCGGCTCTCCCAGCTCGCGCGCCAGCCGCAGGGCCCTGCGCAGGAGCTCCCGCCCCTGAGCACCTTGCCCGGTAAACTCGAGGGCCCGACCCAGGGCGATGTCGGCGTAAGCCTGGTCCTCGGTTCCTGGAGTTGCCCACTCCTTTGCTCGTTCCGCCCACTCCCGGTACACGGGCGTTGCCTGGTTCCGGATGCTTTGCCGGTGCAGTCCTCCCAGGACCATCAGGCACGCGCGTGCCGCCCGGTCTCTATCCTGGATGCGCTCAGCGAGCCTGAACGCTTCCGGCGCGAGGACCTCGCTAGCCCGCCTGGGCTCGCCAAGGGACATCTGGGCCTCGCTCAGCGCAAGTAGAAGGTCACAGCGCTTCGTTCCATCCTCAGGGTCCAGCACCTCCTGCACCTTCAGGGCCTGCTCGTAATGGCGTACCGCTTCCCCGTAGGCGTACACCGCGAGCGCGCGTCGCGCGGCCAGCTCGCTGTAGTGCAGCGCCTGCTCCAGGTCGCGCCGCTCCGTGCTCTGAGCGAAGTGTTCGGCAAGCTCCGCGGCATGCTCCTCCAGGCGGCGGGCGTGCACCTCCTCCAATGCTCGTGCGACCTGCTGGTGCAGCCGGATGCGCCGCGGGGCAAAGATCTCCTCGTAGAGGGTTTGCCGGAAGAAGGCGTGGGTGAACCGGAAGCCCATGGCGCCGAGGGCGGTCCGCTGCTCCACTACGGCCCGCTCCGTGGCCTCCTCCAGCGCCCCCAGAACCTCTTCTTCCAGCCCCCCCGCCCCTTCGAGATTCTTCGGTCCGCCCGCCTCTGCCCCGCCCTGCCCCTGCTCCCTCAGAATGACGGAGGGGGAAGCGCTGACCACCGCCTGCAACACATCCAGCCGGAACTCCCGCCCGATGACCGCCGCCACGGCAAGCACCTGGTTGGCCTTCTCGCTGAGCCGGCTCAAACGCTTGCCGATGACGTCCCGCAGCCCTTCCGGGATCCCCGCCCCGGGATCGCCGCCGTCGACACGCACGTAACGCCCGCCTTCCCGGACCACCAACCCTTCTTCCACCAGGTAGCGCAGCACCTCCTGCACGAACAAGGGGTTGCCCTCGGTCTGGCGGTGGATGGCCTCCGCGCGGCTCCAAGGCACCTCCTGGCCCCGGATGATGTTCATCATGCGGTGCACCTCGTCTACCGTCAGGCCTCGCAGGGGCAGCCGCCGGAAGCTCAAGGTGCGGCGCAACTCGGCCAGTGTTCCCGAGAGGGGATGGCTGCGATCCACCTCCACGTCCCGGTAGGTCGCGACCAGCAGCATGGGGGCGCCGGCCAGGTTGCGCGCGACATGGAGCAACAAGTCCAGCGTCCCCCGGTCAGCCCAATGGAGGTCCTCCAACACCAGGAGCAACGGCTGAACCGTACTGGCGTTTCGGAGGAAGGTGGTGACTGCCTGCAACAGGCGCCAGCGGTCCTCGTCGGGGTCGCCGGCCGGGGGCCGCGGCTCCACATGCACCCGCTCCCGGATTTCGGAGACGATGCGGGCCACGTCGCCCGCGGCGGCGCCCAGCTCGTCCATCAGCGCCTGGGGCTCTCGCGCCAGGACGTAGGAGCGGAGGGCCTCCACGAAGGCGAGGTAGGGGAGGGAGAGGGAACCCTCCTCATAGCAATGGCCCACGAGGGTGCGGCCTGCCCGCAGCGCGGCATAGGTTCCCAATTGCTCGCAGAGGGCGGTCTTCCCGATGCCGGGCTCCCCGACCACTGCCACCAGCGCGCCGCGACCGGAGACGGCGGCGTCGAACGCGGCATGCAACTGCCGCAGCTCTGCCTCCCGGCCCACGAAGGTACTGTAGTAGAGGGGGTTGTCGGGCGTCGTGGGGGCTCTAGCCATGGTGCCCTCACCCTGGCCCTCTCCCTGAGGGAGAGGGGACCCCACCATCGCCAGCGCCTGACGGACCTCGGCAGCTGATGCGGGACGCTTGTCCGGGTCCTTCTCCAGTAGCCGTAGGATGAGGGCCTCCAGCCCAGGCGGGCAGTCGGGCCGGTGCCAGGTGGGGTGAACCGGTGGGATATTCAGGTGCTGCCCGATGATGGCAACGCTCTCGTCCCCTACGAAGGGCGGCCGGCCGCAGACCATCTCGTAGAGCATGGCGCCGAGGGAGTAGAGATCGCTGCGGGGCGTGACCTCGCCGCCCATGGCCTGTTCGGGAGACATGTAGGCCACGGTGCCCACCATCATCCCGGCCTGAGTGAGCCGGGAGCGGTCCAAAGCCACAGCGAGGCCGAAGTCGCCGAGCTTGGCGACCACCTCCCCGCCTCCTGGGTTCAACGCAGAGGCCGCAGAGATTGGATATGGGGCTGCTAACCAGACGTTGCCCGGCTTCAGGTCTCGGTGGACGATGTCGTGGGCATGGGCGTGGGCCAGGGCCTGACAGACCTGACCGGCAATGCGTATGGCGTCGTCCAGGGGGAGTTTGTGGTCCTGGGCCTTCTCAAGGAGGCCTTCCACGTCGCCGCCGGGCATGAACTGGGTGACGATGTAGGGCTGGCCAGGGCTCTGCTCCCCGATATCGAAAACCGGGACGATGTGGGGATGGTCCCCCAGCTTGCCCATGGCCTGGGCTTCGCGGGTGATGCGGTCGAGGCCTTCTTGATCCAGGCCCTCGGTCTTGATCAGGGCGAAGGCGACGTCCCGGTCCAGGCGGGTGTCGTGGCAGAGATAGACCCGCTTCTTGCCGCCCTCGCCCAGGAAGCGGATGACCTGGTAGCGGCCCCCGACGAAGGACGCAGGATCGAAGGAAGTAAGGGAAACCTCCCCCTCACTTCCTGGTTTCCTCACTTCCTCACTTCCCGCACGCCCCAGATTGCGCTCCGCAGCAGCGAGGTACGTAGGGGCATCAGGGTTTTGAGGGTCTAGGCTGAGAACAGCACGGGCTCGTTCACGAACCAGGTCCCATTTGGACTCCCTGATCGCGGCTTCGGCCTCGTCCAGCAGGGCGTCGATCTGGCGTTGGACCCGTGGGCTGACCATGGGCGCTCTCTTCGCCGGGCTCCGTGGCGCCCAGCCTAGGCCGTTTCGCTCAGAGTGTCAAAAACGGGGAGGGCGGGCGGGAACCTGGGAACGTGGGAACCCGGCGGCGTAGTACGTGGTGCGTAGTGAGTAGGGAACCGCCCCCTACTTACCACTCCCTACGCACTACTCACAGTGTGAACAGAATCTGCGTTAACCCGCCAGCTAGCTTTTAGCGGACACGGACACGTTGGGGCACAAGACGGCGGGTACGCTGATACCTCCTCCTACCCAGCGAGTTTCGCGGCTTAGACCGATGCCGCCGGCCAGGGTCCTGTACACGTTTCCCGAAACCATGGTGTCCTTGACCCGGCCGGTGATGCGGCCTCCTTGCACTCGGTAGCCCAAGAGGACGTTGCCACTGAAATCTCCTCCCAACTGGTTTCCCTGGGAGGCGCCAATCATCTGGTCGACGACCAAACCGTCCTGGATAGTGGCGATGAGGTCGTCCAGAGGGGTGTCACCCGGCTGAACGACGACGACGGAGAGGTCGGGAGCGGGGAGGCTGGTGACGGCGCGGCTGGCACTGCCGGTGGAGACGGCGCCCGCCATGCCCGCGGTCTGGAGGTCGTAGACGAACTGCTGGACGGTTCCTGCCACGACGAGGGGGACCTTGCGGGCGGGTATGCCTTCATCATCGAAGGGGCGGCTATTTGGCCGGAAGGGGACGCCTGGGTCGTCATGGATGGTCAGGGAGGCGTCGAAGCAGCGTTCGCCGCGCCGGTGGCCCAGAGGCGAAGCGCCTTGAAGCACAGTTTTGCCGCTGAAGCCGAGGGCGAGGGGATGGACAAAGGTCTGCGCGAAGCCCCGGGAGGTGAAGACCACGGGGACTTCCCCCTGGGGGGCGAGAACTGTCTCTCGCGCCAGCTCCAACTGTCGGATAGTCTCCCGAGCCAGAGGTGCAAGGTCCAGTTCCGGGTGGCATGAGGCCAGCGAGTCCCCGACAAAGAGCATGTCGGTGCCGCGGATCAGGGTGCCTTCGACTCGGGCGCTGAAGGTGGTCTTGTGGGACGCCACCGCCATCCCGGAGCTGTTCAGAATGCCCACAGAGGTCTGGCGTTTAACCACACTGCTTTCGCAGAGGATCCCTGGCGTGTCCGCGACGATGCGGTCGATAAGGGACTGGCCGGCCTGGATCATCTGCTCCAAGGTGACGGTCGCAACAGTCGCATCGAAGGTGTCGACGGTTGGGTACGCTCCGGCCCCAGGCATGTGAAAATGGGCTTCCGGCCCGAACTGGGCCGTATCGAGCGCGGTGTCCAGCAGTTCCCTGGGGTCCTGGGCGCCCGCTCCAGCGGCAAGGCCGATCCGGCCATTCTTGATAATGCGGAGGGCGGTGGTGTGACTGCGCCGGGTGTTGATGGCCTTCAGGCGGTTGGCCTCGAAGGTGACCGGGGTTTCGTCCGACTCGACGAAAAAGACCTCCGCCTCTTGGGCGTGTCGCCTCGCAAGGTCGAGGAGGTCGTGTTCGAAAGCCAACGGTTACCCTACTCCTGGTTCGGTGGTGAATCCCATGGTCTGGAAATCGCGATCAAAGGTAAAGACGGCATTGGTCTCAACCTGCCGCGCCACCACGAAACTGGTGCAGTCCACCAACGAGAGCCGCTGGTCCGCGTGGTCACGGAAGATACGCCAAGCTTGCTCGTGACGCTCGGGGGTAATCCATTCAACCGTGAGACGGCCCAAGCGGCTGGCCGCCTCGATCGTTCCCCAGAACAAGACCGCGCGGCGATGGTGTATGTGATAGCGCAGCCAGGTGACCGTCTCCGCGACGACGTAGTTTGTCGTCCATACGGGCACCCTGCTGGCGGTCAGTTGGCGGTAGTACCGCACTGCTTCGGCGTGAGAGCGCTCGCTGTCTTCCGCGACGGCGATCCATCCCGAGCTATCGACAAAAACGCCGCTCAAAGGGGCTGGTCGCCGCCGTAGAGGTAGAAATCGTGGTTTTCGGCCCCGTCTCGTGGGGCGCCAGACGTAGGACCTTCGGCTTCGACCATCTCGATGAACTTGAGGATCGGGTCTTCTTCCTCGCCGGCGACGTCCTGCTTTTCGAGATACGCGTCGAGGGCGCGCCGGATATGCTCCGCCGCCGAGAGTCCCGTTTGGCCGGCCAGGAGCTTCAGGCGTTTGTCCACCTGCTGGTCCAAGTAGATCTGCTTGCGTTTCATGATGTATGCATCATCGTACCCCATCCGCCCCCGCCCGGTGTTGCGATGGAGAGGCGGTCGCCTTCCTTCACGCTGAGACTCACTTTCGAGGGCACACCCTTCTCGTTGAGCCGGTTGTCACCGGTGGCGCCAGGAGCGCCCCCTGCAAGGCCGTACGGCGGGTGCTCGCGCCGGTCGCTGATAACCGTGACTGCGGCGGGGCAGAGGAACTCATAGACGCGTTCTACGCCATCGCCACCCCGGTGCCGCCCAGGGCCACCGGAACCCGTGCGCACGGCATAACGAAGGATGCGGAAGGGATAGGTGAACTCGAGGGCCTCGACCGGGGTGTTCAGGGTGTTGGTCATGTGGGTGTGCACGGCAGCAAGAGCGTCCCGTTGCGGCCCTGCGCCGGCGCCGCCCGCGATGGTCTCGTAGTAGGCGAAGGAGCGCCCGCGGAAGGGATCGAAGCCGCCCACCGTCACATTGCTCATGGTCCCACTACTGGCCGCGGGGATGCGGTCTGGCAGGGCCTTGGCGAGGGCGCCTAGGACCACGTCGGTGATGCGCTGGGAGGTCTCCACGTTCCCCGCGGAGACCGCGTGGGGTGGCCGTGCGTTGACGACGGTCCCCTCTGGCGCGATAACCCGGACCGGCCTGAAGCAGCCATCGTTGACCGGGACCTCCTCACCGGTGAGACACCTGACGGCGTAGTACGTCGCGCTCTGGGTGACGGCGAATACTGCGTTCACTGACCCTTCGCACTCGGGATCGCAGCTGCTGAAATCGGCGGTCAACTCGTCTCCGGCGACGGTGACCGTCACCCGAAGGGCCACGGGTCCGGGAGCAATGCCGTCTCCATCCAGGAAGTCCTCGAAGGCGTAGGAACCATCGGGCACGTTTCGCAGGACCGTCCGAGTGGCAGCCTCGGCGTAGTCCATGAGGGCATCCATGGCCTCCCGCACCCGTTCCACCCCGTAGCGGGCGGCCACGGCAGCGAGTCTCTCCTCACCGATACGATGGGCCGCCATCTGGGCCGAGAAATCGCCCGCCCGCTCCTGGGGCGTCCGCACGTTGCGGTAGATGAGCTCCAGCAGGGCCTCGTTGGTCTCGCCCCCTTCCACCAGCTTCAGCGGTGGGATGATGAGGCCTTCCTGGTACAGCTCGGTGGAGACGGGCATGGATCCTGCGGCCATGCCGCCGATGTCCGCCTGGTGGGCTCGGGTAGAGACATAGCCGAGGAGACGGTTCTCCGCCCCCTCATCCTGAGTTGGTCGAAGAAAGACGGCCGATACCATGGTCACGTCGGGGAGGTGGGTGCCGCCGAGGTACGGGTCATTGAAGATGACGAGGTCGCCCGGTTGGAAGGTGTGGCGCGCCCTGGCAAACCGGACGGCCACGGGCATGGCCCCCAGGTGCACCGGGATGTGGGCGGCTTGGGCTACCATGCGTCCAGCCGGGTCGAAGACGGCGCAGGAGAAGTCCCGGCGCTCCTTGATGTTGGGGGAGTAGGCGGCGCGGCCGAGGGTCACCCCCATCTCCTCGGCCACTGAAGCGAAGATGTTGGCGAAGACGGTCAGGTCGATGGGGTCTAGGGGCATCTCGGTACTCACTCGCGATGGTGGCGAAGGAACTCTTCCTGACTCAGCCCTGCCTCACGAATGATCAAACGGCTACCTCGAACTCATAGCGAACACCGTCCTTTTCAACGGCGCATGTAGCTCCAGCAGCAAGACCGACCATAGTACTTCCCTCTCAGAAGCTAGCTGGCGGGTTAACGCAAATTCTGTTCACGTTGTGAGTGGTGCGTAGGGAGTAGTGAGTAGGTGGGGCCCGTCCCTACTCACGACGCACCACGTACTACGTGAGCGGGCTTTCAGGTTCACCTGACTAGCAGTTAGTCATAAGGTGTGGGTCACTGCCGCTCTATCACCAGGTTCCCCACCCCGTCCACCCTGGCGCCCCACAGGGGCGGCACGGCGGTGGTGGCATCCATCTGAACGAGGATGGCCGGGCCAACGATCCGGTTACCGGCGTGCAGCGACTCCCGCGCGTAGACCTTAGTAGCGACCCGTCCGCCAAACCAGACGTCCCGCTCGCCGAGCAGGGCCCCGGAGGGGTCTGGTGGCCCCGGCGGCTCCTGAGGGAATACCGGGCGCTGAACCTGCCCGATGAGCTTGAACCTGAGATTCACGATCTCCACCGGCTCGCCCGGGCGGCTGAACCCGAAGCGCTCCCGGTGCACGGAGTGGAACCGGCCTGCCAGGTCCGCGGTGGATAGCTCGTCGAAGGGGACCACAAGCTCGAAGGACTGGCCCGCGTAGCGCATGTCCATGGCGGTCAAGACGTGAACCTGGCTGCGGGGGAGTCCTTCCTCGTCCATGTCCGCCCAGCCTCTGGTGGCGAGTTCCCGAAAGCCGAGCGCGATCTGGCGCATGAGGTCTGCTGCCCCGCCCTTGCTGGGGCCGAGGCCATGTTCTGGCGAGCCGGACTCCTCCAGGGGCCACATCACGGTCTTCGTGTAGTCTTTCATGACGTCCGCCGCCAGTAAGCCGAGGGCGGAGAGGACGCCCGGCGAACGCGGAACCACCACCCTCGGGATGTCCAGGGCCTCGGCCAAATCGCACCCGTGGAGGGGTCCAGCGCCACCGAACGCGACCAGGGTGAACCGGCGGGGATCGAAACCGCGCTCTATCGAGATCACCCGGATTGCCTTCTCCATGTTGGCGTTAGCCACCCGCAAGACCCCAGCCGCGAGGCGCTCCAGATCAAGACCGGCGCGGCGGGCCAGTTCCTCTATCGCGCGAAGGCTGCGGGCAGGATCAAGTTGCATCCGCCCACCCAGGAACTGGTCGCGGTGGAGCCGGCCCAAGTACAGATGGGCATCGGTGACGGTGACGTCGTCCCCGAGTCCATAACAGGCGGGGCCCGGGTCGGCCCCGGCGCTTTCGGGACCGACCCGAAGGGCTCCCCCGGCGTCAAGACGGGCGATGGAGCCGCCGCCAGCGCCCACAGTATGGATATCGAGCATCGGCAGCCGGATGGGCACGCCCCCGATGACCGTCTCCGTGGTCTCCCGCAACCGTCCTGGGACGAGGGAGACATCGGTGGAGGTACCGCCCATGTCTAAGGAGATGATGTCCAGGTAGCCTGAGAGGCCGGCCATGTAGGCGGCGCCGACCACTCCCGCCGCGGGGCCGGACAACACGGTCCGAGCCGCGGTCAGCTTTGCCGCACCCGCGGTGATGATACCTCCGTTGGACTGCATGACCCGAAGCGACGTAGACGTGTGTGGCTGAGGCGCCTGGCGTGCCACGGCGACGTTCCCTGAGCCCGCCGAAGGTTGCCAGCTCAGTGCCTCT
This sequence comes from uncultured Dehalococcoidia bacterium, assembly GCA_964590215.1. GTDB lineage: Bacteria > Chloroflexota > Dehalococcoidia > SHYD01 > SHYD01 > CAZPYZ01. The sequence continues at coordinate 9,228 of CAZPYZ010000102.1, forward strand.
TCGATCCGCGACAGATAGCGCTCCATCACCGGCGAAACGAAGGCGTTGGCCGCGGTGGTACTGGCCCGTTCGTACTCCCGGAACTCGGGCAGAATGAGGTAGGACGGAGAAACGGAGAAGCCGGCCGCTCGCAGTGCTTCCTCAATCATCCGCTCGTGGTCGGGTCTCAAGAAGGAGAAAAGCAGGCAGATGGCGATGGACTGCGTCTCAACCTCCCGCAGCTGCCGCACCAGGGGCCCGAGGCATGATGGGTCCAGGGGGCGCAGGACCTCCCCGCGGTAGTCCACCCGTTCGTCGACCTCGAAGCTCCGCTCCTGCGGGACCAGCGGCGGTGGGCGCTCCGGCTCCAGGGCGTAGAGGTCCGGACGGGCCTGGCGGCCAATGGCCAGGAGGTCTCGAAAGCCGGTGGTGGTGATGAGGGCAGTGCGGGCGCCTTTGCGCTCCAGCAGGGCGTTGGTGGCCACGGTCGTCCCATGGATCACCGGCGCCCCCTGAGCTTCCGGACCCAGGTCCTGCAGGCCGGCCAGGAATCCCTGAGCGTGGTCCCCCGGTGTCGATGGCACCTTGTGGATGACCGTGCGGCCGTCTACCAGGAGGACCAGGTCTGTGAAGGTCCCGCCGATGTCAACGCCCAGGGGCATTGTTATCCCGCGCCTGACGAGGTCCCCAGTGTTGCCGTAACGTGCCGCATTGGTTGAGGGCGGGGTAACATAGCAGCGTGAGCGATACTGGCAGGCGGCTTGTGGGCGCGGGAGGTACGCCCGGGGGGTTTATCGAGTTCTTCCTGGGCGTTACGCTGGCCGGCGTTGGCGTGTTCCTGCTCCTGAACCAGGTGCAGGTCCACACGTCGTTCTGGCGCTTCGGGGGCATCAGTGGCTTCGGCATCAGCCTGATCCCGCTGTTGATCGGGGTTGCCTTTTTGTTCTTCAACGGACGGTCCATCGCCGGCTGGGTCCTGACCATCGGAGGGCTGCTGTTCATCCTGCTTGGCGTCCTGGCCAACCTGGACATCTACTTTGGCCGCACGAGCCTGTGGAACACGCTGATCATGCTGGGCCTTATCGCCGCGGGAGCCGGTCTCATTTTCCGCAGCCTGAAGCCTCACGGGACGGCATAGCGTGTCGCCTGCGCCATCCCGTGGGCGTATGCAATACGCCCCTACGTGAGGTCGCCGCTGGTCACGGCCCGCTAGA
>CAZPYZ010000103.1:0-10392 GCA_964590215.1 uncultured Dehalococcoidia bacterium
CCCTCGTTGACGCAGCAATCCCCCAGTGCTAAAGTTTGACAACAATCAACCCGGGGCCGGTATGTCCAAGGACACACGGGGTAACCGACAGTGGCCGAACTAATCGAACGCATTGAGCTCCTGAAACGAGTCCGTCTCTTCAGCGGCCTCGCCGATGAAGACCTCGAGGCGGTGAACGGTCTCCTCCAGGAGAAACGCTTCAGGAAAGGAAGCGTCATCTTCGAGGAGGGGGATGAAGGCGACGCCCTCTACATCGTCGAGTCCGGGCGGGTCAAGGTCTCCACCAAAGACGCGGAGGGCCGGGAGAAGATTCTCAGCGTCTTCGGCGAAGGCGATTACCTGGGCGAGATGGCGTTGCTGAGCGACCAGCCTCGCTCGGCCACCTGCACCGTCGTCGGAGATGCCGAAGTCTTGATGCTCCCTAAGGACTCCTTCGAACGGTTTGTGGCCTCTAACCTCAACGTCATGCGCCAGTTCGTGAACCTTATGAGCCGCCGGCTTGCTGAGACCAACGTGCTGGCCACTCGGGAGGAGGAGCAGGAGCAGCGCATCCTGGGCAAGTGTGTTGCCCTTTTCAGCCCAAAGGGCGGCATCGGCAAGACCACCGTCACCGTCAATCTCGCGGTCGCTATCCGTGAACTGACGCAGAAGTCCGTCGTGGTCTTCGATTGCTCCTACCCCTTCGGAGACGTCGGCGTAATGCTCAATGTGGACCCGAAGCGGACCATCATCGACTTGCTCCCCCACGTCAACGAGCTGGGCGGTGAGATCATCGAAAGCATCCTCCAGACCCACGCCTCCGGCGTCAAGGTCCTGCTGGCGCCGCCGACCCCGGAGGAGACCGAACTCGTGACCGCCGAGCACGTCAGCATCATCATCTCGGCGCTCCGAGAGCTGTATGAGTTTGTCATCGTGGACACCCATTCGTCCTTTACCGACATCTCCATCGGCGTCCTCGACGCGGCGGACCTGATCCTGGTGCTGACAGCATTGGAGCTGCCCGCGCTGAAGAACGTACATCAGTTCATGGATACCGCCGTGCAAAAACTCGGCTACCCCTTGGAGAAGATGGCCGTCGTGGTAAACCGGGCTAGTCCCGTGGGGGGACTCGCCGTGGCGGACGTCGAGACATCCGTCGGCACCAAGGTGGTCTCCGTTATCTCGAGCGCCGGCGCGGTCGCAGTTGCCGCAGCCAACCAAGGCGTCCCCTTTGTCATTAGCAACCGAGAGAGCCAGATCTACCGGGACATCCTGACCCTCGTCAGACTCATCGTGCCGCGCACCTTGTTCGTCGGGGAGGAGCCCGAGTTACCGGAGTTGGAAGGAGAAGCAGCAGCCTCGCTCCCCACCAAGATCCTGACAGCGCCATCTCGCCTACGAGCTGGGATCACCGAGGGCGTCGGGAATCTCAAGATCAACGATGTGCTCTTCGGCCTCGGCGGCCTCTTCGCCGTAAGCGCACCCTTTATGCTCATCTTTGCTCTGATTGGTTTCATCCTCCCGGATAGTGTGTCCGGCTTCCTGTTCAACCTGAGTCTGTGGATCGGCATCGTGGGCGGCACGCTCTGGATCACTCACCGGCAAGAGAACCCGCGGAGCCCATGGGTCCTTGGCGCGATCCTGGGTGGAATGTATGGTCTCGCGATGAATTTCGCTGCGGTGGTGGTCGCGAACATCTTGGGAGGAACCCCGAACATGGCCCTCCTCATCCTGAGCTTCGTCCCGGGTGCCGTCTTGGGGATGGTGGGTGCCTTCATCGGCGAGATGACCCGCCCGCAGGCCCAAGCCCTCCTCAGTTAACTGACAACTCAGTGCCTGTGATTTCTTGTAGCGTGGGGGCTTGTCCCCCGCCTTCCCCTGCGGGCGACAAGGACCCGCGACATGACGTTCAGCCCGTCGCTCACAACCCTTAGCGCCACACCGGCAGCAGAAGCCGTGACCCTTTCGCCCGCAACAGGGGTGCGCCCGGACCCCGGGCGCGGCTGCACCGTCGTCATCGAAACCATGGGCTGCAAGCTAAATCTGGCCGACTCTGAAGTGCTAGCGCGGGATTTTTCCAGGCTCGGCTTCGAGGTCATCGAACCTCCGCCGGGCACGGCCGAGGGCATGCTGGTCGCGCCTGCCCCCGTAGACGTCTACATCCTCAACACGTGCACTGTTACCCATGTTGCCGACCGCAAGGCGCGTCAGCAGCTCCGGAACGCCCGCCGTCGTTTTCCCAACGCCTATCTCGTGGCCACCGGATGCTATCCCGCGAGGGCCTCGGCCGAGGTCGCCGCACTCCCGGAAGTGGACCTCGTCACTGGGAACGACTCTAAGCCCGAACTTGCCGAACGGGTGGTCAGGGAGCTGATTGCCAGGACGCATGTTCCCCACGTCCCTACTAGAACGGGCATCCCTCCCCATCGGACCCGTGCCTTCGTCAAGATCCAGGAAGGCTGTAACGACTACTGCTCCTACTGCATCATCCCCAAGACCCGTGGTTCTTCTCGTTCCTTCCCTCCCCAGCAGATCCTGGCCGAGCTGCGACAGCGGGAGCGCGAGGGCTACCGAGAGGTCGTGCTCACGGGTACCCAACTTGGGGACTACGGTATCCCGCGCCCGGGATCCCGCCGGATCGGGCCTGACCAACGCGACCAAGCGACGGAGGGAAACCCTTTGGCCCGGCTCATCGCGCTGATACTTCAGGAGACCGGTATCCCCCGCATTCGTTTGTCATCCATCCAGCCCCAGGACGTGACCGAGCCCCTGCTCGCCCTATGGTGGGACCCGCGTCTTTGCCCGCATTTCCACCTGCCGCTCCAAAGCGGATCCAACGCCGTGCTCCGGCGCATGCGCCGGCGCTACACCGCCGGCGAGTTCCTGGCAGCCGCGTCCCGCATCCGAGCCGCGGTGGCCGGCGTCTCCATCACCACGGATATCATCGCCGGCTTCCCAGGCGAAACAGAGGAAGACTTCGAGCACACCATGGACCTCGCCCAGCGGGCTTCCTTCGCGGACATCCATGTTTTTCCCTACTCCCCTCGTGCGGGCACCCTCGGGACACGGCTCGACCGCCGCGTCCCGGACCTAGTCAAGCAGGAGCGCGCTCGCCGGCTGCTAGCCCTGGCGCAACGAGCCCGCACGGCCCACCGGTCTCGTTTCATCGGCGCCACTCGGCCCGTTCTCTGGGAGGAGCAAAAGAACGGCGTCTGGACCGGCCTGACCGACAATTACCTGAGGGTCTACTCCCCAAGCCTGCACACCTACGCCGGCCTTATCGAACCTCTCCCCCTTACTCCGACGGCCTTCGCACCCCCGCACCTCGTACCTCCTACCTCATACCATGCTGCTTATGCCCCGTGAACACCTTTAACCGCTTTCTCGTCATCCTCGTTGCCCTGGCCGGGATCTGCTTCTCCTTAGCAGCGGTGCTGGCGGTTTGGGCAATCCCGAGCGAGTTGGGCGCATCCCTCCGTCAGACGTCGCTAGTCTTACGGGACAACCCTATCCTCCTGCAAGGCCTTGTGACAGCCTTGGCGGTCAGTTTCGTCCTCGTGGCGCTGCTGATCCTCGTCGGCGAGTTCAGCCCTCAGACCCCGGCTGCGATCCCGTTAGCCGGGGTCACCGGCGGCGGCGCGACGGTGGCCGTCGCGACGGTGACCGAGCGTATCAAGAGCGAGGTGGAGCAAGTCTCAGGCGTCCGTATGGCTCGGCCCAGAGTTCGACCGGGACGGGGCGCCGTGGACGTGGTGATCGAAGTGAGGTCGGACCCCGACGTCCACTTGCCCAGCAAGGCCGCTGAGGTGGTTCAGGTGGTCCGCAGTGCTACGGAGGAGCGCTTGGGGGTCCAGGTCAGGAACATACGGGTCAATTTTCAACCAGACAGTGGCCGGGGCGCACCGGCACGCCCTCAAGGGGACATCCGAGTGCCCGGCGCATCGACCGCGCCTGGGCCATCGCCCGCACCCGGCCTGCCGGAATCCCCACCCGCTCCAGGGCAACCCACGGCCCCTCCCGACACGTGAGCCCCCCTGGCAGCACAGGCTTCTTGCCTGCTCATGGCCCGCGTCTGCCCCGTGGCCAGTCCGATCGGGACCGGCCTACGCCGGCCAAATTTCTTACACGAGCACCAGGTTGTTCCGGTGCACCACCTCGTCCCCATAGTTGTGCCCTAGAATGCCTTCGATCTGGCTCGACCTGAGCCCCTTGATAGCCTCGAGGTCGTCCACCCCATAGTTGGCGATGCCGTAACCCACCGCGCGCCCACCAGCGTCTCGTATCCCCACGATATCCCCGCGGCCAAACCGCCCCTCCACGGCCCGCACCCCCGCCGCGAGCAAGCTCCTCTTGCCATGCAGCAGGGCCGCGGCCGCCCCGTCGTCCACGTAGACGCTCCCCCTCTGAGACACTCCGGAGAGCATCCACCGCTTCCGGCTCTCCATCTTATTGCCCGTGGGCAGGAAAAGCGTCCCCAAAGCCTCTCCTGCTCCTAGCCGCAGCAGCACGTCGGGCTCTCGCCCATCGGCGATGATCATGGCCATGCCCGACGCCGTCACGGTCTTTGCGGCCTGGATCTTCGTCGTCATGCCGCCTCGGGCCAGATCGCTGGCGCTCCGCCCCGCCAGAGCCTCGACGGAGCGGTCAACCTTCGCCACCACCGGGATCCGTGTGGCGTTGGCGTCTCTGTTTGGGTCGGCGGTGTAGAGGCCAGCGATGTCCGACAGGAGCACCAGCACATCCGCGTCCACCAGACCGGCGACCAACGCGGAGAGATTGTCGTTGTCTCCAAAGCTCGCCGCCTCTAGCTCCTCCACGGCCACCACGTCGTTTTCGTTGACGATAGAGATGACGCCCAGGTCCAGAAGTCCGAGGAGCGTATTACGGGCGTTCAGGTAGCTCAGCCGCTGTTGGAGGTCAGTCCGAGTGAGAAGCGTCTGAGCGACCGTGATGTTGTGCCGCCGGAACAGTTCATCGTAAATCGCCATCAACCGGCTCTGGCCGGCCGCGGCGTAGACCTGACGCAGTGGCACGTGGCGCAGCTTGCGCACCGGCCCCAATAGCTCCCGGCCTGCCGCGACAGCGCCCGACGAAACTACTACCACCTCCTTTCCCTCCCCATGCAATCGGGCGATCTGCGCCACGAGACCGGCCATGGCCGAGCGGTCCAACTGACCCGACCCACCGGTCAGCAGGCTGGTCCCAAGCTTGACGACGATGCGTTGGAAGCGGACCCTATCGGACAACGCGGGTCAACACCATGCTTACGAGTGAGATCAACACCGCTGCAACTAACGCCGCGCCAAAGCCCTGAACACGAAAGGTCAACCCCAACATCTCCGCCAGCCACGACGTGAGCATTAACATCAGCGCATTGACCACCAGCGTGAACAGGCCAAGGGTTAGGAGCTGTAGCAGAAAGGTCAGGAGCATGACCAGCGGCCGGATGAGGGCGTTCACCGCCCCCAGCAGAAGCGCCGCCAGGACCACGCCCATCAGGTCGTCTGCCCCAGCAATTGTCCCCCACCCTGGAGGGATTATGACATTGGTCAAATGGGCTGCGATCCAGAGCGCAAGGGCATTGAGCGCCAGCCGGATGACCAGAGCCATCACCCGTCATTTCTCCTGTCCCAGGCTTCGCATGAGGTTCGCCATCTGGATCCCGGCCAGGGCCGCCTCAGACCCCTTGGTGAGACGCTCTCGGGCCTGAGCGACCGTGTCGGTGGTGAGGACGCCGAAGATCACTGGGACGCCTGTGTCCATGCTCGCGTCCAGCACGCCCCGGGCCGCAGCCCCTGCCACATGATCGAAGTGGGCGGTCTCGCCCCGGATCACCGCACCCAGACACAGCACCACGTGGTACCCACCGCTCTCCGCCATTCGCTTGGCGGCCAGAGGAAGCTCAAAGGACCCAGGCACGAAGGCCACGGCAATATCAGCGGCTGCGACCCCCCGAGACCGCAGAGTCTCCTGGGCCCCCTCCAGCATGCGGTCGGTAACGAAGCTGTTGAAGCGAGCGACGACGATAGCGACGCGCAGGCCCCGCCCGTCGAGGCTGCCGGCGTACTCGGCCACGCCTACAAGCTAGCAGGCGAGCTAACGCAAATATCGTTCACGTTGTCAGTGGTCCGTGGTGGGTAGGCGTGGGCAGTTCCCTACTCACTACGCACCACCTACTACGCTCTCCGGACTTTCAGGTTCCTTGGCTAGGTGCTGGTCTCTACAGGCCCCAGCAGGTGCCCCAGCTTCTCGCGCTTGGTCTCTAGATAGCGCTGGTTATGGACGTTTACCGGGGCAATGATAGGCACGATCTCGACTACCTCGAGCCCGTAGCTCTCGAGTCCCACCCGTTTCTGAGGGTTATTGCTTAGTAGCCGGATCCGGATGATGCCCATATCGACCAGGATTTGCGCTCCCACACCGAACTGACGAGGATCCGGGGGGAAGCCGAGCGCCAGGTTTGCTTCGACCGTATCCAATCCCTGATCCTGGAGGGCGTAGGCCTTCACCTTATTGTGGAGGCCTATGCCCCGGCCTTCCTGCCGCATGTACAAGAACACGCCTCGGCCTTCGCTGGCGATGCGCTCCAGAGATATGGCCATTTGCTCCCCGCAGTCGCACCGCAGGCTCCCGAAAACGTCGCCCGTCAGGCACTGACTGTGGACACGCACCAGGACCGGCTCAAGGGTGCGCACCTCACCCAGCGTCAGTGCCACGTGCTCCTCAGGATCCACCGTGCTCCGGTACGCCACCACCGTAAAGTCCCCCCACCGAGTGGGAAGCTTGGCATCCGCGACACGGCGCACCAGTTTCTCCCGCTGCCGCCGATAGGCGATGAGCTGGGCGATGCTGATCATCATGATACCGTGGCGCGCGGCAAACTCCTCGAGTTGGGGGCGCCGCGCCATGGTGCCGTCGTCGTTCATGATCTCGCACAGCACTCCCGCTGGGTACAGGCCCGCCAGCCTCGCCAGGTCGACCGTTGCTTCCGTATGGCCAGCCCGTTCCAGCACGCCCCCTGGTCTGGCCCGCAGCGGGAAAAGGTGCCCTGGCCGTCCCAGGTCCTCCGGTTGCGTCTTTGGGTTTATCAAAGCCTTGACCGTGGCCGAACGGTCGGCCGCGGAGATGCCCGTGGTCGTCCCATGCAAAGCATCCACGGACTCCGCAAACGCGGTCTCCCGGCGGCCCGTGTTCCGCTGCGGCATCATCAGGATGCGAAGGTCATCCAGCCGCCTTCCTTCCAGGGGCATGCAGACCAAGCCACGGCCGTGCATCGCCATGAAGTTGATGGCATCGGGAGTAACCCGCTCGGCAGCCATGATCAGGTCGCCCTCGTTCTCCCGCTCCTCGTCGTCTACGACGATGACAAACCGGCCGGCCCGGATCTCCTCAATGGCCTCTTCTACCGTGGCCAGTGGCATGACGGCACCTGTCAGGGGGTTGACTGTGGGCCTATTCTAGGCGTCGCCCTTCGGGCCGGTCAAGTTTGAAGCAGCCGCTCTACGTAGCGGGCGACCACGTCCGTCTCCAGGTTCACCTGATCTCCCGGTGCCCGGTCTCCCAAGTTGGTGTGGTCTCGGGTGAAAGGGATCAGAGCCACCGAGAACTCCTTCGCGCGCAGCTCGACCACGGTCAAACTGGCCCCGTCCACAGCGATGAATCCCTTGGGCACGATGTACCGCGCGAGTTCCGGTGACACCCGATAGCGGGCCACGAGCCCGCCGGCCCCATCCTGCTCGAACCTGACAACCTCACCCGTTCCCTCGACGTGGCCCTGAACCATGTGTCCGCCGAAGCGGCCTCCGGCGGGCATCGCCCGCTCTAGGTTCACCCGCTCGCCCCCCCGCAGCAGTCCGAGGTTGGTCCTCTTCAGCGTTTCAGGAACGACATCCGCAGAGAAACGGCCCCTGGAGAGAGAGGTCACGGTCAAGCACGCCCCGTTCACGCTGATGCTATCCCCTTCTCTGGTTCCCTCCAGCACCTGTGCCGCGCTCACGGTCAGCCGGCCGGACTCCATTGACACCACCACCCCCACCTCTTCGACTATCCCCGTAAACATGCCGGGTTCACTCCTGCGCTGTCGTAGGGGCGTATTGGATACCTCCGGGGGCTGGGCTCGCATCGTCCCGGTACACCAGTCCATCGATGAGCAGGTCTTGCCCCAAGCGGCGAAGGCGGAAGGGTCCCAGGCGCCAGGCCGCCGCCAGGGGGTGGGCCCCTTCTCCCCCCACTGCAGGGCGGGCCTCCCGCCCACCTATGATCTTCGGAGCGAGAAACGCCAGCACCCGGTCCACGAACCCGCCGTCGAAGAAGGAACCCACCAGCTCACTGCCACCTTCCACCAACACGTTGATGCAGTTCCGCTCCGCCAATCCGCGCAGCAAGCTCGATAACCAGACCCTTTGGTCCGGCCCAGGGCAACCCAGCACCGAGGCTCCGGCGCGCTCGAGGGCCTCAACCGCCTTTCGCGGCGCCCTGGCGCCCACGGCGATCAGGCACTCGCCCCCGCCGGTGATGACTTGAGCGTGGGGCGGCGTCCGCGCAAGGCTGTCTACCACCACGCGCAGGGGCTGACGACGTTGAGGCCGGCCCCTCGGCCGTGCCGTTAGCGCGGGGTCGTCAGCCAGGACCGTGTTCGCGCCTGCGATGATCGCGTCCACCTCTGCCCGTACCCGGTGCCCGTAGGCCTGTGCGGCAGGTCCGGTGATCCACTTCGAGTCGCCGAGTCGCGTCGCGATCTTGCCGTCAAGGCTGGCGGCGAACTTGGCAATGACAAAGGGAAGGCCGGTTTTCACGTACTTTACCGACGGCGCTGCAAGGGCCTCAGCCTCCTTCCCAAACCGCTCTTCCATCACCAGCGGGATGCCGGCCGCCCCGAGGGCGGCGAACCCCCGACCGGACACCTGCGGGTTCCCATCCGCTATCGGCACGTGGACTTCGCCGACCCCTGCGCGCAAGATAGCGTCAACGCAAGGCGGGGTCCGGCCATAGTGCGCGCAGGGCTCTAGCGTCACGTACAGGGTCGCCCCCCTGGCGCGCTCCCCCGCGGCCTGCAGGGCCACAATCTCCCCGTGAGGCCCCCAAGGCGGTTGGGTCGCGCCCTCACCCACCACCTGGCCATCCCGGACCAGCACCGCCCCCACCGGCGGCCGCGGGCTGGTCGTCCCTTGGGCGCGCCGCGCGAGAGTCAGCGCCCGTCTCATGTAGTCCATCCCGTTTGGATTATAATCACGCTGCCCCACTTCACCTCCGGAGGCGGAACCTCTCATGCCAATGGTTATCGACGTCCACGACCACTTCACCACGGTCCCTCAAGCCCTTCAGGCGTATCGCGGCAGCCAGGTGGCCAGTCTCAACATGCCCCGGCCCTTCAACTCCAACTCCATCACCGATGAACAACTCATCAGCGCTGTCAAGGACCGCCAGATCAAGCACATGGCGGACAAGGGCATCGACCGCCTGATCTTCTCGCCGACCGCCGGCGCCATGGGGCATCAGTTCGGCAATGCCCTCACCAGCCGCTACTGGTCCCGGGCCTGCAACGACCTTATCTACCGGGTCTCCAGGCTCTTCCCAGACAAGTTTCTCCCTTGCTGCCAGCTGCCTCAGTCTCCCGGCGTGCCCCCCAAGGAGTGGCTCGATGAGTTGGAGTTCCGGGTGAAGGAGCAGGGGTTCGTCGCCTGCAACATCAATCCCGACATCGCTGGCGGCTCCTCCTTCACCCCCTCCGTGGCCGACGAGTGGTGGTATCCACTTTATGACAAGCTACAGGAGCTGGACGTCCCCGGCCAGTTCCACGTCAGCGCCACCAACAATCCGGCCTTCCACATCAATGGCTCCCACTACATCGCCTGGCACCACACCACCGCCTTCGAGCTCACCTGGAACGCCGAGCGGATCTGGCGGGACTTCCCCCGCCTCAAGCTCATCGTCTCCCACGGCGGCGGCTCCGTCGCCCTGCAGTACAACCGCACCCGTTCCCTAACCACGGCGGCCAAGATCGACTTCGAGGCCAATGTCCGCAAGTTCTACTGGGACCTGGCCGTCTACGAGAGGGAGAGCATGGAGACCCTCATCAAGACCGTCGGTGCCGATAACTGCCTCTTTGCGACGGAGATGTGGGGCACCGCCAACACCATCGACCCCAAGACGGGGAAGTTCTTCGACGACACCGTGTCCTTCGTCAAGGACAACCCCAACATCAGCAAGGAAGACCAGGAGAAAGTGTTCGAGAGGAACGCCCGCAAGGTCTACAGCCGGGCCAACTTCGACGCTAAGCCCGTAACCCGGGTGGAAACGGGGCCCGGCGCCGCCTCCGCGGGCTTCAATCCCCTCGGCGGCGGCACCCCGTGAGGGAAACCCCCCGCCACCGACCCTACCATCACCCTCATTCAGAGAGACAGAGAGGGACTT
>CAZPYZ010000104.1:0-10353 GCA_964590215.1 uncultured Dehalococcoidia bacterium
ACCTGGGGTCTGGGGCGCAGCCCCAGTGTCGCCGGCTTTCCAGCCTGCGGCGCCCTCGGGCAGGCTGGAAAGCCTACCCCACCGGTTGGGGAAATACGGACAGGAAGAACGTTTGACGCCCCTATTGCACTCTGTTAGCTTTACGGCAGTCCAGTGATGCCTTGCGTAGGAGGGCGTTATGATCTCCCCGGAGCTAAACGAAACGCTGACCCGCGTCGGCCCCGGCACGCCGTGCGGAGAGCTGATGCGCCGCTACTGGCACCCCATCGCCGTCACCACCGAGTTGCAGCGCAACGCCACCAAGCGGGTCCGCCTGCTTGGCGAAGACCTGGTGCTGTTCAAGGACCGGTCGGGCGCCATGGGGCTCATCGAGGCCCTCTGCGCCCACCGTCGCGTCGACCTGTTCTACGGAATCCCGGAGACAAAGGGGCTTCGCTGCCCCTACCACGGCTGGCTCTACGACGAGACCGGCCAGTGCATCGAGCAGCCCTATGAGCAGCACGCCTTCCCCGAGAGCACTTTCCACGAGAGGGTGAAGATGAAGGCCTATTCCGTCCAGGAGCTGGGCGGCCTCATCTGGGCCTACCTCGGTCCGGCGCCGGCACCCCTGCTTCCGCGGTGGGAACCTCTGGTGCGGGAGAACTCCATTCGAGACGTCGGCGTGACCATGATCCCCTGCAACTGGCTCCAGATTCAGGAGAACTCCCTCGACCCGGTCCACGTCGAGTGGCTCCATGGCGCCCTCACCAACTATGCCATGGAGAAGCAGGGCCACACCACACGACTACGGAACAACGATCCCCACTGGAGGATAGGATTCGACGTCTTCGAGCATGGCATCATCAAGCGGCGCATCCGGGGCGACGAGACGGAGGAGGAGGACGAGTGGAAGAAAGGGCACCCGATCCTCTTTCCCAACATCCTGCTGGTGGGTTCCTGGGACACCGCAAATTTCCAGTTCCGTGTGCCTGTCGACGATGAGAACACCATGCACCTGTTCTACACCGTGAATACCCCGGGCGGAGCAGTGCCACCTCAGGAGGGCCCCGCTGTCTTCGAGGTGCCGCTGCCGACTCAGGATGACCTGGGCGTTCCCCAGTGGGAACTGCTGGATACAGCCCCCGGCCAGGACATGATGGCGTGGTGGACCCAGGGACCCATCGCCCGGCGGGACAAGGAGCGGCTCGGCCTCTCCGACGCGGGGATCATCCTGTTCCGCAAGCTGCTCATGGACAACATCAAGAAAGTCCAGGCGGGCCAGGACCCGATGAACACCTTCCGGGATCCGGCCAGCAACGTCTGCATCGACCTGCAGACGGAGCGGGTGCACGGCGAGCGGGGCGGCGGGCCCGCCTGGAAGTACAGCCCGCTCACCAGCGAGATCCGGCGCCTCTTCGCGGAGGCCCGCGCAATCAAGTAACGCTAGTTCAACGCAGAGGACGCGGAGACCGCGCAGGTGCCAATTTTCTCCCTGCGGTCTCTGCGTTCTCCGCGTTAAAAGGAGGCTTCCGTGTCTGAAGACTTTGCCGCCGTCCAGGAGATCATTCTCGCCGCCCGCCGAAACCTGGAACAGGGACCCTGGGACTACCTGGTCGGGGGCTCCGATTCCGAAACGACTCTGCGGCGCAACCGCCTTGGCTTTGACCGGCTGGCCTTCCGGCCGCGCATCTTGGTCGACGTCACCAAGATCGATACGTCGACCACTTTCCTGGGCCACCACCTTCGTATTCCGGTCTTGTTCGCCCCCATCGGATCCTTGCAGACCTTCACGCCGGAGGGCGGCGCCGCCGCATCCAAGGCCGCCGCGGAGTTCGGGACCGTTCACGTCGTCAGCTCGGCCACTCAACCCGACCTTGAGGTAACGGCGGCGGCTACCACGGCGCCCAAGATCTTCCAGCTGTACGTCGCTGGCGATGAGGAGTGGATCAAGGAGATCCTGGGGCGGGTGGTCAAAGCGGGGTACAAGGCCCTCGCGCTGACCGTCGACACCGCCCAGTACAGCCGCAGAGAGCGTCCCATTCTTTCCCGATATACGACAGCCAGCCGCAGGACCCCGGCCGACCCGAAGTGGCGGGCGGGCCTCACCTGGGAGATTATGGACCGGATTAAAGAGATAGCCGGTCTGCCCTTCCTGCTGAAGGGGGTGCAAACCCCGGAAGATGCGGCCATCGCGGTACAGCATGGGGTAGACGTCATCTGGGTCTCCAACCACGGAGGCCGGCAGCTGGACCACGGCCAGGGCAGCATCGAGGTGCTGCCGGAGATCGTGCAGGCCGTCGCCGGCAAGGCCGCTATCGTGATGGACGGCGGCGTCCAGCGCGGCACCGACATCATCAAGGCGCTGGCGTTAGGGGCCAGCGCGGTAGCGATCGGGCGGCTGCAGGGCTACGGGCTCGCGGCGGCTGGGGTTCATGGCGCAGTGCGCGTGCTGGAGATCCTCGAGGAGGAGATGCGCATCGCCATGGGGCTCATGGGCGTCACCAGCGTCTCACAGCTCAGCCCGGCCTACCTCACCAAAGCCGAACCCGTCACCTTCCCCCATGAGATGTCCCAGTTCGCCAACCTGGTGGAGGGGCAGATACGGTAGACGTTCCGGTGAAAGTCCGGGAAGTCATCCGGCTCCTGATCGATGACGGCTGGTTTCAGACCAGCCAGAAGGGTAGTCACCGGCAGTTCCGGCACTCCACCAAGCCAGGCCCGGGTTACAGTTCCGGGCAAAATGTCTGATGATGTGCCTCAGGGGACCTACAAGAGCATCCTCCGGCAGGCGGGACTGGAGAAGTGACATGGCGAACACCCAGGAGCTGATGGAAGAGCGAAAGCAACTTGTCGAGGAACTGATTGCCGACCAGGGGCCCGAGTGGGAGACCCGATATACGCCCGGCAGTGTTGGCTGCCACGAGCTGCTGGATCGCACGTCCCTAGTGATGGACACTCTGGACCGATTCGTGCTTTCGCACCCTGCCTGCGTACAGAACGAGGAGTGGTTCGCGCTGGCGCATCACGCGGCAACAATGCTGGGCGAACTCTACCAAAAGGTTGGCGAGGCGCATCTGTCCGCCGAGTGAAGGCCGACCCGGTCATGTTGCCCCACGAGATCTCGAGGTTCGCGAATATGACCGAGCGGCAGATCCGGTAGGGGTGCATTCTTTGGCCCCCCAAGAGCCGAGGGCTCGCTCCGTGAGCATCACTGATGAGACGCTCACGGTCGATCTCATGGACGGCCCCACGCTCATCGTGCCCCTTCTTTGGTTCCCCCGCCTTTGGTACGGGACGGCTACGGAGCGGCGAGAGTTCGAGCTGTACGGAGACGGCGAATACATTCACTGGCCCGCCTTGGATGAAGACCTCACAGTCCCAGGCTTGGTCGCCGGCCACTGAGTCATTGAAGCAGTGACTGAAGCAGCGTACCTCATAGCCTAGCGGACCCTGGGAGGCATGTGACCTGGACAGAATTTGAGGAGGCAGCCCCGGCTATTGCAGGAGCTGGGCGCAGCCTCCTCTTCCAGTTCGGCGTCGGCCTCGCCTTCCTCGCCACCGTCCGCAAAGACGGCGGGCCTCGGGTCCACCCGTGCTGCCCCTTTACCTCGGCGGGACGCCTCTACGTTCTAATCGTCCCGGATTCGCCCAAAAGGTACGACCTCGTCCGTGACGGCAGGTATGCCCTGCAGAGCTTCCCGCCCCTGCGCAAGGAGAGCGAGGAGGGATGTCTCCGGCCCCGAACCTGCGCCGGGTGCTGTCCCCGGCCTCTATCTCTGCCAGGCGCTCAGGGTCACCACGAACTGCCGCCGCCCCGGGCCGTGGAAGTCGAACACTCTCCTACTGGCGTCTCCCGGGGAAAACGATGTTCCATCAGGGCCTGGGTAGATCCGCGACACGCGCATGGCTGCTCCTCGTCGTTAGTAAGACCAGGACGGCTCCTGCGGTCACCAGGATAACCGCCCCGCTTGCGGCCACGGCAGGACTCACCCCCACCGCGGCCCCCAGGCTTCCCGCCCAGATGCCGCCCAGGGGATGCAGACCGTTGTTGCTGGCCCAGTACACCCCCATGGCCCGGCCCCGCATCTCGTCGGACACCGAGAGCTGCATCAAGGTATTGGCTACCGCCAGGCCGCCGGAGAGGGCCGCCCCATAGACGAACATGATCGCGAGAGCGGCAGGGAACCAGGTCACATATGCAAACACCGTGAGACACAGCCCCAGGAGGGCGATGCCCAGAAACAGCAGCCGCTCCTTGTGGAGATGGGCAGAGATTGCGGCGACGCCCAAGGTAGCAACGAACGCGCCCGCGGCTGACACACCCTGGAGGGCTCCCAACCCCGTGGGCCCGACGTCGAGGATCTCTCCGGCAAACACCGGCAACAGGTACATGGCCGACATGCCGAAGAAGCTGGCGGCTCCGACCAGTGCCAGCACCGACACCGCGAGCGGGCTGCCCCGCAGATAGGCCACCAGTTCGCCGAATCCCTGCACCAAACCGGGCCTCGATCCCGCGGGGGTTGCGGCGATCCGAATGGCCTGGAGGCAGGCGACACCCAGGACAATGAGGAACCCGGTGGCGTAGAGCGACACGGCATTGCCCCAGAGGGCGATCATCACGCCGCTGATGCTGGGACCGATGATCCGGGTGCCGTTATGGCTCGCCGCGTTGAGGGCCACCGCGTTCATCAGCTCCTCCCTCCCGACAAGCTCCGCCATGATAGCCTGGCGCGCCGGCCCATCAAAGGAAGCGACTGCTCCCGTCAGGAAGCTGATCGTGAGGACATGCCAGACCTCAATAAGCCCCGTGGATATAAGGAAGGCGACGAGGAACACGAGGGCAGCGTTCACGGACTGGGCAACACATACCAGCTCCCGCTTGGGGACCCGGTCGGCCATGGCGCCGCCCAGGAAGGAGAGGACGATACGGGGGATGGCCTGGGCGAAACCGACCATTCCCAGATAGAGAGCTGAGCCCGTCAGGTCGTAGACGAGCCATCCGATGGCAACCCCCTGGACCCACAGGGCGGTATCGCCGGCCAGGCGGCTCAACCAGAACCAGCGGTAGTCCCGGGACCGGAGCGCTTGGAACATGAGCGCGCTTTCGACTGGGTTCGCGCTATCGGATCAAGCGCGCTGTTCTTCGGTGCGTTGCTAGCTTAACCTCAAGAACCGGGCGATGTTGTTGCCGAGGATATTGGCCTTGTCCCCCTCCGATAGGCCCTCCCGGTCGGTGATGGCGGCGGCGGTGTTCTGGTAGCGCTGGTATTCGGGATGGGGGAAGTCGGTGCCGAAGAAAAAGTTGCCACTGCCCAGGGTGGCGACCAGCTGCTCAATGGGCTCCGCGGGCTCGACGGCGGTGATGCAGTGCTCCTTGATCAGCCCGCTGGGAAGCTGAGTGGTCCGGGCGCATTGCGGCTCGATCTCGAAGGAACGGTCTGCCCCGTACATGGCGTAGGGCATCCAGGACGCTCCAGCCTCGAAAAAGCAGAAGCGTAGGTTCGGGAACTCATCCAGCACCCCGCCTAGCGTCAGGGATACGACCGCCATGATGTATTCCAGGCCGAACCCGATATAGGTCCCCACATGGAGGCGCCGCATTCGCTCCATCCCAATCATGGGGTAACGGGGCTGGTGGTCCACCGTTCGTCGCTGGCCGCACGGCTGGGGGATGTGATGCACGAAGAGCGCGACGTCCAGCTCGTTGAGGCAGGCCCAGAAGGGGAACAGTTCGATACTGTCGAAGTTTTGGCCCATCCAGTTGCCGGGGATGAGCACCGCCTTCAGGCCCAGGTCCCGCACTGCCCGGAGGGACTCTGCAATGGAGGCGTCGAGGTCATCGAAGGGAATGTTGGCCGGGCCGATGAAGCGAGTGGGGTACCGGCGCTGGGCGCCGGCAACGGCGTCGTTGTAGACCTTGCACAGGCCGGTCCGGATCGGGAGAGAGAGATCGCCGCCGGTCGGCGAAGCCCCGTAGAGGTTGGAGAACAGGACGTCGGGGATCAACACCTGCATGTCGAAGCCGGTCTTATCCATGGCCTCGGCGCGGGCATCGGGATCCCGGTGGGGGTTGCCCGCCTGCTGCTGGGGCGGCGTCTTGCCGGTGGTCTCGGCCGCGACCCGGTCCGGCTCCGCGGCCCGCATCGCGTCCCGGACCAGCATGTCCTTTGCCTCGGCAGTCAGCGCTCGGGGCAGGTGTTCCCGCAGCGCCTTGTAATCGACGCGAGGGTAATAGTGGGTATCAACGTCAATGCGCTGTGTGGCGACGCGAATGGCCATGTTGATGACTCCTTCAGCCTCACCTTTCCCCTCTCCCACAAGGCAGAGGGGAAACAGAGGAGATTGTGGTCGAGATAGAGCGGCGTTAGGATAACGATGCTATGGACCTTGCCCTTGCCCTCAGTCTACTCGCCTTTGGGTACTTGATCTCGAGCTGGCTGGCCCTCCCGGACGCAGATGAGCAAACTGAAGCTCGCTGCACGAACCGCCGTTAGCCCGAGCCCAAGACCATCTTGAGGTAAGCCTCGGCCGCTTCCAGGCCTCGGGCTTTACCCTGCTCCTTCGCCCATTCGGTAAGCATCTCCCGCGGATCCCAATCGCCCAACTGGCTACGGTGCTCGGCCAGGGCAGCCAGCTTCGTCTCCATGGTGTCATGGATGTCGATGAATACGTCTGGCCGCTCGGAACCGTGGATGTAGACCTCCTTGACCTGGTGCGGCTCCAGGCCCTCGTCGAGTAGCTCCGGGTAGATGAATCTTGTCACCGCGTCCGGGAAGACAGCGTCCAGGGCCGCATCGCCAACGACCCGGTGGTCGGGGTGGTTGAGGTAGCCGTTGCCATAGTAGCGGACGGTGGGGTCGCCGCAGAGAACCGCGTCGGGCCGGTAGCGCCGGATGATCCGGCAGAGATCACGGCGCAGCTCGATAGAAGGGACTAGGGCGCTGTCGGGGTAGCGGAGAAAGACGACTTCATTGATGCCCAGGACCCGGCAGGCGCTCCGCTGCTCCGCTTCCCTTATCGGGATCAATTTTTCGCGGGTCATGTCCGGCGGCGTGTATTTGTTTGAGCCGGCATCACCACTGGTCACGCAGATGGTGATGATCTCGCTGCCGGCCCTGGCCCACTTGGCCAGCGTGCCGCCAACGGTGAACTCCTGGTCGTCGGGGTGCGCGTGGATGGAGAGGACCTTGGCGGGGGGCCCGGGTTCAGGCGGCTGATCGATGGCGCTCCCGTGAGGGGCTGGCGTGGTCATCAGGTCGAGTCGGCTAACAGCCGCTCCAAGTCGACGTAACCTTTTTCTCGGGTGATGCTGCGCAGCTCGGCCTTTACGTCTGCCGGCGTCATGGTGTCGAACTCTGGGACCTCAGAGGCCACCAAGCGCGCGAAGGCAACGATGTTTACCGCAGTTTCCTGCTCAACCCCCTGGACGACGTGCCTCTGCGCGAGCAGATAGAGGGGCCGCCCGTCTGGGCCTCTACCCGGAAGGACACGGTCCTGGAAATGCTGCTCTACCCAGGCCGTCGCCTTTTGGAGCTTCGCCTTCGCGATCCTTCGCATGGCTAGATGGTTACCGCAGTAAAGAACGCGTTCCGCTCAGCCAGCCAATCCAGGTTTGTATTCTCGAAGAGCAGGACGGCACCACCGGTCAGAACGATGTCGGTCGCCAGATCGAACTCCGGGCTCTGCAGCAAGGGACTGGAACTGACGGCGTCGACCTCAACGCGAAAGAGGAGGCCGTCCGCCCCGCGGAGCGATACAGACGTGAGCCGCCACGTTTCGCCGAGTGGCACGGGAACCCGTTCCACAGCATTGCCACGAACAGGGATGACCCGGGTAACGCTTGCCAGAGGTGCTCCTTGCCCGCTGGGAGGTCCTACCGCCTGTCGACCAAGCGCGAGGCCACAGACAGTATAAGGGCAGAGAAACCCGGTTCAGGGCCCGAAAGCCAGGGCGACGGCGTGAGCTTCCTTGGGTGGGATCGCCGCGGATTTGTCGCTGCGGAAGCGGATGCCAGCTGGTCCAGAGAGCGCTACGGTAATTCCGAGCCGTTCGGGCGGGAATCCCAGGATGGCCTCAAACTCCAGCCGGTTACCCGTGACCGTGACTCCCGTGACTGCCATCGCGCCGTTGGGATGGTCCCGGCTTGGCACCTGGGCCCGGCGCTCGTCGATGGGCGTCAGGTGCTGGATAAGGAAGAAGGGCAGCGGATTACGCGGGCCGAGATGGGCATACCTCCAGCGGAGGACGGTCCCCAAATCGGTGTTGCGGGAGCCCTCCCGCACGTCGGTGAGATCCAGGCCGCGGCCGCGCAGGGCCACCACATCGGCTTCCAGGTCGTCGCTGGCCAGGATAAAGTATCGAAGGCCTTCCCCACGCTCCAGGAAGTCCAGGAGCGCCCTGTTTCCATCCTTGACGACCTCATCCCGGTCCCGCACCGCCAGAAGCTCGAGGTAGTTGTCCTCGAAGAAGGCGATCGCGTTGTGGGTGCCGCGCCCAGGGTGCGCCCCGCCCGGATAGATGCGAAAGCCTAAGCCGCGGTAGGTCTCGATGGCCTGGTCCAAGTCGTGGACGCAGACCATGACATGGTCAATACGGGTGAGCATCGCATGGCAGCGGGAGCCAGGAAATGAGACGGTGGGGAAATTGGGGGAGGTTCCCCCCTAATTTCCTGATTTCCTAACTTCCTTACTTCCTCTGTTTGAGCAGCTCCTCGGCGGTGACGGTGAGCACCCCCTCCTTGGTGCTGAGCACGGGGCTGAACTTGGTGGCGCCGCCGCCCTGGCCCGCGCTGGTGGCAAGGTTCGGGACCGGGGCGTTCTTGGCATCGGGCGCGAAGCGGGGACGGCCGGAGGCGTCTTCCGTCGGGAGCTTCACGTATTGGGCCTTCTCTGGGTCCCGGAAGACGTTCATCGGGTCCTGGCCCGACGCGATTCTGTCCAGGTTTTCCTTCAACAGGCGCCGGTAGAGGATGATGCCTTTGTCGGAACGGCCCAGGGTCTCCGTCGATCGGTCCGCGATGGCGCCCTGGGTGCTCCACATGACCATGTCCTGGCCGGCGGTGAAGTCGAGCAGGTCCCATCGAGGCAGCCCGCGCTGGTCAGGACCAGGCACCGGCACGTCGTAGTACGGGATCGGCTCGCCTTTGGGGACGGTCTCTCCCGCCGGCGGCGCGTAGGTGTAGTACCAGATGTGGAGGGTGTGCTCATCGTCTACCGGGGTCCGCCACTGGAACCCGCCCACCTTCAGCAGGTTGGGGAAGACCAGAGGATGCCCGATGGTCCAGTTAGGCTCTTCGTACGTCTCACCCTGAAGGACCCGCCGTTTGATGATGCCATGCTCGAACACGTCGAACCCGATGCGTTCATGGGTCTTGATCGGCTTGATCCGCGCCTGCTCGCCCCGGCGGTCCCAAACGTAGTTAGCGAAATAGCCGTGGAGCCACTCGGCGTGGACGGGGTCGACGGAGTTCTCCATGATCTGCAGCCAGTTACAGGGGATGACGCACGAGCCGATGTCCCGGTACACGCTGTCCCACACCAGCAGGTCCCAGTGAGGCAGCAGCGGCGCCGGCTCAGGGCCCATGTAGGCGAAGATGAGGCCGCCCAACTCCTGCACCCGATAGGCCTTGGTGCGCACCTTCTCCTTGAAGTTGGAGCCGGGGTCCTCGGCCTCTTCATAGGGCTGCTCCAGACACCGCCCCTCGTGGTTGAACAGCCAGCCATGGTAGGGGCAGCGCAGGCCCTCCGGCTCCGGGATGCCGTAGAGGAGATTGACTTTGCGGTGGGGGCAGCGGTCGCCGATGAGGCCCAGCGTCCCCGAGCGGTCCCGGTAGAGCACCAGGTCTTCGCCCAGCAGGAGGACCGCCTTGGTGGGGTTCTCGTCGAGCTGCGTCGCCGCGGCGATGGGGTGCCAGTAGCGGCGCATCAGCTCGCCCATGGGGGTGCCGGGGCCGACGCGAGTCAGGATTTCGTTGTCGAGCTTGCTGAGCATGCACCACTCCTCCTTAGGTGTCGGCCTTCTCCGGCCACCAGTCACCCCGCCACGTCAGGGGGTGAGCATCTCCGGTGGTACCGAGAGCGCTCGTCGTAATGTGGTGACGGGCGCCTTTCCCAGGCGGCGCACCATGCGCTCCCGATTAACCGTCCTCAGTTGGTCCAGGACGACCTGTCCTGCTGCCCTGGAACCGACACGTGACTCGATACGATCCAAATGCTGCCCCGTCATCATGGGTGCCACTGTCCACGTACGAAGATGGGCGTTAGCTCGTCCCGCGAGACAACCGCCCATGGGCGCGGTCCGCTGAAGCGCCGGGTTCGACACGGCGTAGCTGCACCTGGAACGCGTCCTCTCCGAAGCTCTCATAGATGCTGCCTC